>JBEIVK010000943.1:0-1656 GCA_040373935.1 Alphaproteobacteria bacterium | reverse complement strand
GGCCCCCCGGCCCGGGCCTGGCCGCGCCACCGGCCGGAGCCGGCGCCGCCGGAGGCGGCGGTGCGGAGCACGGAGCGGCGGCGCCGCGACCCGGCGGAGAGACGGGGTGCCCCGGCGTCGCCGGGGCAGGCGCCCGTGGGCCGACCGGGCGCGGGGGTTGGGGCTAGTCGCAGGTGTCGAGGGCGGCGACCCACGCTTCGACGGTGGCGACGCCGGCGTCGTCGACCTGGAGGCTGCCGATGGGCGGCATGCGGTGGACGTCGAGGGCGCGCATGCGGGCGAGGAGGACGGAGCGCTCGGGGTGGCCGGGGGCGAGGAGTGCGGCGTCGGGGAGGCCGAGATCGCCGTGCTGGGGGGCGGTGTCGCAGGCGCCGGTGCCCGCGAGCGGGGTGGTGGCGCGGAGGTCGAGGCCGTCGGCGGGGCCGCCGGGGCGGTGGCACATGGCGCAGTTGGTGTCGAGGAGGGCGCGGGCGTCGGCGGCGGGGCTGGTGCCGGGCGTGGGCAGGGGCGCGGGGCGGGCCGCGGGCGGGGTGAGCAGGCCGATGTGGAGGAGCTGGTCCACCTGGTTGGCGGTGGCGCCGTTGGGGTAGGCGAAGGGGCCGTCGAGCTGGGCGAGGGTGGGGCCGAGGGCGCGGCCGGCGGCGGCGGTGTGGCAGGCGAGGCACTCGGCGCCGCTGGGGAAGACCCACGGGCCGCCGGGGGCGTCGTCGTCGCGGAGGCCGCCGGGGACGTAGATGGCGTCGCCGTCGGGGCCCCAGCGGTAGGAGTAGCCGCCCCAGCCGCCGTCGGTGTGGTGGACGAGCAGGCGGGTCTCGATGAGGGCGCCGGCGCGGCGGAACTGCTTGACGAGGACGCTGCCGGGCGGGAAGACGAGGTCGCCGTCGGGGGCCGCGGGGTCGGCCGTGAGGGTGGCGCCGTCGGGGAGGGCGAGCCAGCGCTCCTTGGTGGCGCCGTCGCTCCAGAAGGGGACGTTGACGCCGTAGGGGACGAGGCCGGGCGCGGGGCGCGACGGGTCCGCCGGGTCCATGCAGCCGGTGTCGGCGAGGCGGGAGGGGAAGCCGGCGCCGGCGCCGGGGGTGGCCTCGACGAGCCGGTAGAGGCCGCCGTTGTGGTCGAGCTGGTAGACCTCGCCTGCGGGGCCGAGGGCGAAGCCGACGGGGTTGACGCCGGTGCCCTCGACGAGCACGGTCGGAGCGGCGGCGCCGGTCAGCGGGTCGGTGGTGAGGGCCCAGGTGCGGCCGTTCCAGTAGTCGGCGTAGACGTAGAGGCCGTCGAGGCCGGGCAGGGAGCCGCCGCGGACGACCACGCCGCCGGTGATGCTGCGGCCGCCGTCGCGGTCGTGCCCGTAGACGACGACGGGGTCGATGTAGGGGCCGTCGCAGGGGGTGGCGGCGAAGCAGTCGAAGCCCTCCTTTGGGTTCCAGCCGTAGTTGCCGCCGCGCGCGACCTGGTTGACCTCCTCCCAGGCGTCCTGGCCGACGTCGCCCACCCAGAGCTGGCCGGTCGGCGGGTCGAAGGCCATGCGCCACGGGTTGCGGAGGCCCCAGGCGTAGATCTCGGGGCGGCCGCCCGCGCCGCTCGCGAAGGGGTTGTCGGCCGGGATGGCGTAGGGGGCGCCGCCGTCCACGTCGATGCGGAGGATCTTGCCGAGCAGCG
>JBEIVK010000758.1:0-2240 GCA_040373935.1 Alphaproteobacteria bacterium | reverse complement strand
GGCCCCGGGCGGGGCGCCCGTCAGGCCGGGAGGCGGCCGGTGACGGCCAGCAGCTCGGCGTTGGCGAGGGCGGCGCCGGCGGCGCCCCGGATGGTGTTGTGGGCGAGGACGAAGAACTTGACGCCGAGCACGGCGCAGGGCTCCAGACGGCCGAGCGTGACGCCCATGCCGCCGCGGTGGCCGGCGTCGAAGCGGGGGGCTGGCCGGCCGCGCTGGGCGGTGAGGGTGAGGGGCGGCCGCGCGCAGGAGGGGAGCGGCGGGTGGTGGCCGGGCCAGGTGGCGAGGGCCTCGTGGACGGCGTCGAGGGGCGGATTGCCCCGCAGGCGAACGTGCACGGCGAGCATGTGGCCGTCGGCGGTGGGGACGCGGACGGCGCGCGCGGAGACGGGGAAGGGGGCCGGGGCGGCGGTGGTGCCGAGGATGCGCGGGGTCTCCTCGGCGATTTTCTCTTCTTCGTTGCCGGTGTGCGGGTGGACGTTGCCGACCATGTCCCAGGCGGACTCGCCGGGGTAGCCGGCGCCGGACACCGCCTGGTAGGTGCTGGTGAGGACGGCCTCGACGCCGAAGCGGGCGTGCAGCGGCGCCAGGGCCATCGCGAGCGGGATGACGCAGCAGTTGGGGTTGGCGACGGCGAAGCCGGCCCCGGCCGGGCGGGCGTCGATGAGGGCGAGGTGGTCCGGGTTGACCTCGGGGATGACGAGGGGGACCGCCGGGTCCATGCGCAGGGCCGAGGCGTTGGTGACGACGGCGAGGCCGGCGTCGATGCAGGCGCGCTCGATGGGGCCGGCCACCGCGCCGTCCAGCGCCGACAGCACGACGCGCACGCCGGGCGGCAGGGCCTCGGGGGTGGCCTCGCACACGGGCATCGCCGCGACGCCGGGCGGCACCTCGCCGTCCAGCCGCCACACCGCGGCCTCGCCGTAGGGGCGCCCGGCGCTGCGGCCCGAGGCGGCGACGGCCGCGAGCGCGAAGAGCGGGTGGCCGGCGAGGCGCTCGACGAGGCGCTGGCCGACCATGCCGGTGGCGCCGAGGATGGCGACGGGGACGCGGGACATGGGCTCGCTCCGGGGACGCGCGCCTCTATCCGGCCGGCGGGGCTTTCGGGCGGGCGCGGGCGGTGGTAGACAGAGGGCCATGATCACCGCCGCCTCCGTCCTGCTCGCCGCCGGCGCTGCCTTCGCGGGCACCGCCGCCGCCCCCAAGATCGTCAACGGCCAGGAGGAGGCGGGATACGACTTCACCGTCGCGCTGGGCGCCACCTTCGGCGAGCAGACCTTCTCGGCCTGCACCGGCAGCGTCATCACGCCGCGCATCGTGCTCTCCGCCGGCCACTGCGGCGAGGGCATCCCGCCCGAGCTCATCGTGTCGGCGGGCAAGGCCTTCTTTGGGCCGTCGGTGGAGGAGCCGACGCATGTGCTGGCCTTCGAGGGCTTCGCCATCCACCCGGGCTACGTCCCGCTGGAGAACGGCGTGGGCGGGACGCTGGGCGAAAACGACGTGTCGGTCCTCATCTTGGCCGAGGACGCGCCGGTCCCGCCGGTGTGGCTGCGCTCCGCCGAGGTGCTCGACGAAGAGCTGGGCGCCGAGATGGTGAGCATCGGCTTCGGCGTCACCGGGCCCCAGGGCAACGGCTCCGGCGTCAAGCGCAGCGCCACGCTGTTCCTGTCGGACGTGGACGACATGTTCCTCTACTCGGAGAGCGCGGACAACCCGGACGACGCGCAGATCTGCTCGGGCGACAGCGGCGGCCCGCAGGTCGTCCACCTGCCCGACGGCCGCATCGAGCAGTGGGCCGTGCACTCCTGGGGGGACCAGGGCTGCGAGATCGTGAGCGGCAGCACGCGCGTCGACGTCGTCTACGACTGGATCCTCGAGCAGGTGGAGGCGGTGCACGGCACCACCGACTTCTGCGAGATCAACGGCATCTACGACAACGGCGTGTGCGACACCTTCTGCGCCGGCGAAGATCCGGACTGCGTCTCCGAGGACGCCGTGGCCGACGGGGGCGACGACGCCGAGAAGGGCCGCTGCGCCACGGTGCCGGTGGGCGCCGCCCTCGGGCCGGCCGCGCTCGCCCTCGCCGTGGTCCTCGGCCGCCGCCGCCGCTGAGGGCGCCGGGATAGGGGCGGGCGCATGTCCGCCGACGCCCTCCTCGACACCCTCCTGCGGGCCTACGGGCCCCGCCGCGCCGTCCTCCACACCGCCGCCGGGGCCGCCGAGGCCCGCGGCGTCGGGGGCTC
>JBEIVK010000372.1:0-4428 GCA_040373935.1 Alphaproteobacteria bacterium | reverse complement strand
GCTCTGCGGGCTGGGGCGCGGGCCGCTCTGCGGGCTGGGCCGCGCGCCGCTCTGCGGGCTGGGCCGCGCGCCGCTGCCCGTGGCCTCTCCCGGCCGAGCCCCGCTCACCGCCCCGGCTGGCCGCGCCGCCGCTTGGCCGGAGCCGCGCATCGGCGGCAACCCGTAGTCTCCCTCCCCGTGGTGCGCCCCCGCCTGCACGGTGGGCGCCAAGAAGAGCTCCGGATTCACAGGCCCGCCCGCACCGACGGGGAGGATCTCGATCTCTCCTTGGGACGCCGCAAACTCCGGCGGCCGCGCCGGCTCGTCGATCCAGGTGTGCGAAGGCTCCGGGACCCCCGGCATCAAACCGACCACATCCTCCACCACCGTGGAGCCCGTCAGGGGGTCGTTGGCGTCGGCGGGGTGCTGGACCGACGCGCGGACGGGCTGCACCACCTCGCGGCAGAAGCGGCGCATGTTGCCGTCGTTGACGGCCTCCGCGAGCTGCTCGAGCAAGTCCCCGGCCGCGGCGGCCGTGGGACGCTCGCCGGCCTCGTAGGACATCAGGCGCCGCATGACATCGCGGACCTGGGCCGCCAGCTCGGGCGTGAGATCCGACAAGTCCAGCTCGGCGAGGCGACGCTGGAGCTTCTCGTCGTACTTCTCGGGCCGGATGTGAATCTTGCCGTAACCGTCCAGCGCAAGCAGCTCGTAGAGCGTGACGCCGAGGGAGAAGATGTCGCCGGAGGGGGCGTCCGGGTCGCCCAGAAGGCGCTCGGGGCCCATGTACGCGGCCGACCCGAAGGCGAGGGCTTGGGTCTGGGCCTCCCGGTGGTCGAAGCGCGCCTGGGCGGTGCCGAAGTCCAGCACCTTCACGTCGCCTGCGACCGTCACCATCACGTTGGAGGGCTTGATGTCGCGGTGGATGAGGTACAGCGGCTCCGACGCCCCCAACGGCGGCTTCTCGTAGGCGGCCTCCAGCGCGCCGGCGATCTGGGCGCCGACCTCGAAGATGACCCGGCGCGGGAAGCGGGCGCCGGTGTCCCGCAGGTGGTTGACGAGCGTCTTGAGGTCGACGCCGTCCAAGTACTCCATCACGATGGCGCACTGGCCATTGATGGAGGTGAGGTCCTCCACCCGGATGATGTTCTTGTGGTGGAGCAGCCCGAGCACCCGCGCCTCGTCGCGCGAGCGCTGCACGATCTCTTCGTGCCCGGCCCACTTGCCGTGCAAAAGCTTGATCGCGACGACGCTCTTGAAGTTGTCCCCCGTGATCATCTCGGCGAGGTACACCTTGCCGAAGGCGCCTTCGGACAGCTCCTTCAAGAATCGGAATCGCCGCCGCGGCTCCATCGTACGTCCTTAGGCGCGGGTACGCGGCCCGTGTATCCTGTTTGGGCCAAGCCCGCCGCCGGATGTCGGCCTCCGCTCAGGTGCCGCAGGGGCCCTCGGGCGCAAAGGCGGCCTCCAGGAGCACGTGCACGAGCGCCAGCGTCTGGACGACCTGCTCGTCGACGCCCGGGTGCTCCTCGAGGACGCGCTCCCAGTCCCAGCTCCCAGCGCCTCTCCCCCAAGGCGCCTGCCCTTCGAGCACCGCCTGCTCCTGGCCGGTGAGCACCGCCGCGACCGCCATGCGCGTGGAGTCCGCGGGCGGGTTGTCCTGCAGCTCCACCTCGTTGTAGACGCCGTCCACGAGGCCGGTCACGGCCCACTCTTGGCGCCGGAGGATCGCCGTCTTGCCGAGGTCGAGCGGCATTCGCTGCGACCGCCGGATCTCGATCACGTACTCCAGCGCGCCGTAGCGCGGCCGACGGTCGTTGGTGAAGCCGCACACGGCCTCGATGAAGGCCTGCGGATCTTCCGTGTCCTGCACGAGTACACGGAGGCGGTCCCGCTGCCGCTCATCGAGCAGGCGGATGGCCTTGGTCGTCCGGGCCAGGAGCTCGCCGTCCAAGCCCCACTGCTGGAGGTTGCGCTCGCGATCGGCTGTGACGTACTTCTGGTCGAAGAGAGGGTCCTTACGGGTCTTTTCGTGGCGCACCCGCGCTTCGGACGGGGCGATGTTGTTGCGCCCCGTCTCGTCGGGAGACAGCTCTTTGTACGCCAAGAACCCGTTGAGGCCAAGGAGGATGACCGCCGAGGCGACCGCGATGATCGGGCGCATCCTCATTGCGTCCCTCCCTTCTTCAGGACCTCGTCCTGCGTGGGCACGGCGAAGGTGTTGCAGTACCCGGTGCGGCGGGCGTAGTCCTTCCACGGCCGGAACGCCGGCTTGTCCGCGTGGTTCTGCGCGTAGTAGCACACGGCGAGGAGGTGCTGCGCCACGATGGAGTAGGCGTAGTGCTGCGATTGGTTCGCGATGACGCCGCCGCAGGTGTCATTTCCCTTGACGATGATGTCCGCGTGTTCCGCGCCGGTGCAGGTGATGTTCGCCCCGTAGAAGTGCGGATCCCGCTCCATCTGCTTGGCGCCCAGGTGCCGCTTGTACGCCGGCAAGATGTTGATGTAGTTGGTCCGCTTCTCGTCGAAGCGGCTGTTGTCGTAGCCGGAGTTGTGCGACAGGATGGTGATCTGCACCGCAGCGCCCGAGCGCGAGATGTCCGGGTCCTCCCATGCCTCGCGCAGCAGCTCGATGGCCCCGCGGGTGGACGCCGCGAGGTCCGTGCGCTCGTCCACCTCACAGCCGGTGATCTTGCACTCGGCCTTGCGCCCATCGAAGTTGACATATTCGGCGTTCTGGAGCACGCCGATGCGCGGCGTCATGCGGGTGGGCGTGTAGAGCGCGCCGGGGGCACCACGGAAAGAGCAGTTACGAACCGCAATCCCCGCCCGATGCGCCACCTCCGGCATGAACTGCCAGTAGCCCTTCGCGCACACCGGAGACTTCGCGTCGTCCGTGTAGCGCGACTCCTGATACGGAATGGCCGCGAGCACCTCGGGCAAGCCTGCCTTTCGCAGCTGCTCGACGACGTAGCCGTAGTCGTCCTTGATGACCTCGAGCTGCCGCCAGTAGTTCCACGCACGGAGATGCATCTTCGCGCTGGCGAGCGTGTACTGCATGAAGGTCGGGTCCCAGCCCTCCGGCTTCGCCAGCGCCGGCCAGCGGGCCTGCGCGCTGTTCGGCTTCATCACGAAGTCATGGAAACCTTGGTTGATGCCGTCCTTGAGGGCGGGATCGATGGTCACCTTCGCGATGTCGACCCGCTCGTAGTAGGCCTGGCCCTCATCCTTGGGGCCCAAGTCCGGCCGGTTGGCGGCCACGTCTCGGAAGATCGAGAAGGTGATGCCCGCGGTGAAGAAGAGCCCCATCACCAAGGTCGCCGGGATGAACCAGCGCGGGATCCGGCGCCCGGCGTCGAGCGTGGCGACATTGCTGGGCTGAATCTTCGGGTTTGCTTGGCTGGCGTCCGACAGGATGCGCCGCTGCTCCCACTCACCCAGCCGCCGCGCGTCCACGAACGTCGCCGTCACGCCGCGGCCCGGCGGCCCCAGATGCACCGCGCAGCCCGGCGACAAGAAGGCCGGCTTTTGGAGCACCTGCACGTCTTTCCAGTCGATGTTCGCGTGGGGCGCGACCCGAACCTGGTTGATGCCGACGGGCGCGATCGTCACCGTCCCGCCGTCGTAGGCGGTGATGACGGCCTGGCGGTCGTCCAGGCCGCGGTAGCCCTCCAGCGCGAGGCCCCCCGGCCCCGGGGCAGCGCCCATCCGCACGACCGGCCCGCGAAGGACCAGATCTCCCTGGACCGCGAGCGGCCCCTCGTGGAAGCGGAGGATGATGTCCCACCGTTCCTGGCTCATGCGCGGCCTCCGCGCGGCGCCTTCAGGCGAAGCACCACGAGGGGCGCGAGCGCCCCGAGGTCGTCCAAGATGGCGAAGCCGGGCAGCTCACGCCCGCCACACTCCAGCGCACGCTCTCCCACGGGCAACCCGAGCAGGGCGGCGAAGTGCTCGGCCAGGCTGGAGACCGGCACGGCCGCGCCGACCGGCGTGAGGAACCGCGCGCCGGACTCCTCAGCGTGAACGTCCGCGTGAAGCAGGCGGTTGTCGACGACCCGCAGCACCAGCTCGGCCCCCTCGGCCAGCTCCCCGACCGGCCGCGCCGCCTCGACCGCCGCGCCATCCACCTGCGCCCGGAACCAGCCGAGCACGCGACCGGTGGCATCCGTGCGCAGCGGCAACCGGGACCCGACGAGGCCCGCGATGAGCTCGCCCACCGGCACGGCCGGCCCGCTGCGCAAGCGCAGCACGGTGCTGCCGCAACGCAACGTGACCCGGACAGGCTCCCCGGGAGCGGACGGGGCGGGGCGCAGCGGCTCCGGAGGCCGGGCCCAGGGAAGCTCCGAAGCGGGCGCCCCCTCTGCCGCCGATGGAGCGAGCGCGGGCGGCGACACCACCGGCGCGGCGGGCGGCGACACCACCGGCGCGGCGGGCGGCGACACCACCGGC
>JBEIVK010000243.1:0-5937 GCA_040373935.1 Alphaproteobacteria bacterium | reverse complement strand
GGGGCGGCGAGCCCCCCGCCCCAAGATAATCAGCAAGTTTGGCCGCGAACTCTCGGCCGTGCCTCAGGGGGAGGCGAGCCCGGCGAGGCCCCCGGCGTCGGCGCAGACGGGCGCGACCTCCACGCCGTCCACCCAGGCGCGGCCGCAGCCGTCGCAGGTGCCGTCCGGGGCGTCCCACATGGGGCCGTCGAAGGCGATGTCGACCCAGTGGCCGTCGGTGAGGCGGGCGCTCACGATGCCGCGGGGCTCGGCGAGGCACGGGGCGCCGGGAACGTTCGTCCAGGTGAGGCTGTCGGTGACGAGCGCGGTGATGGGCCCGCCGGGGGCGAGATCGACGCGCAGGGCGGCGTTCACATAGAGGGCGCCGGCGCCGTAGTCGGCCGACCAGAACTGGAACGCGGGGCTCGGGCCGCCGCCGGGCCAGGACCAGCCGCGCTCGAGGGCGCCGGCGCGGACGTAGGCGCCGTCGTCGGTGGGGCCTTCGGCCCAGGCCCCGTAGCCGGCGGCGTGCAGGGCGCCGGCCGGGCCGTCCAGCTCGGCGACAGAGTAGACCCAGACGCCGGAGAGGGTGGCCCACCCGTCGTATTGATCTGCGTAGGTGGCGGCGTAGCCGTAGCCCTCGAAGCGCGTGCCCGCGGCGCCCTCGCAGCGGCCCGCCCAGTACGGCTGGCCGTTGCCATCGGTGAACCAGTCCGGGCAGCCGGCGGACGCCCCGCGGTCCAGGGCGTCGAGGTAGGCCGTGAGCGCGGGGCGCGGGTCCAGGGTGCCGACGGCGTCGAGGGCCTCGCCGAGCGCGGCGCTGACGGACGCCGCGTCGTAGGCGGCGGTGTCGGGCGCGGGCACGTCGCCGAGGTAGGGCGCGTCCGTGGCCGGGGCGCCGGTGTCGCCCGTGGGCGGTGCGCGGCGCGGCGCGCCCCCGGCACAGGCGGCGGCCCACAACAAGAAGGGGAGGGGAGGCCGGTGCATCAACGCGCCCCGCAGGTGAGCCAGAGGGTGAGCTTGTCGCGCTCGGTGGCGGCGACGCCGCCCGAGGGTGGCATGTCGGGGGCGTCGCCGGTGGCGCGGGCGAGGATGCGGCCGGCCTGCGCGCGCACGCTCGCCTCATCGCCGAAGTGAACGCCGGGCGGCGCGCCGTGGCGGTCTGCAGTGGTGCTGGCGTGGCAGCTCTGGCAGTTCTGCACGAAGAAGCCGGCGCCGAAGGTGGCCCAGCTCAGCGCGGCGGCGTCGGCGCAGGCGGCGGCCGTGTCGCCGGCGGCGGGGCCCGTGTCGTCGCCGCCGGGGGACGTGCCGCACCCGGCGAGCGTGAAGGCGAAGGTGAGGGCGACGCGGGGGCTCACCCGAGCATCCCGAGCAGGGGGTCTGCGCCCGACACCCAGGCCGCCGGGTCCACCCCGCCGAGGGTGAGCAGCGCCCCGCCGACGGCCTCGGCCGAGAGGGTGCGCCCGCTGGACGCGACCTCGCCGGAGGCCAAGTCCACCGGCAGGCCGTACCAGCGGTCGTCCCAGCCGCCGAGCACGCGGCCGGTCGTGATGCCCGGCCCCATGAGCATCATCGAGGTGTAGGGCCAGTGGTCCTTCCCGATGGTGCGGTTGAGCGCCGGGGTGCGGCCCATCTCGGAGAGCACGACCAGCACCGTCTCGTCGGCCAGGCTGCCGCCGGTCGCGCCGGGGGCCGCGCGCAGGCGCGCGACGAGGTTGCCCAGGCCGGCGAAAAGGCCCTCCCAGAGGCCGGATTGGTCTTCGTCGTTGTTGGCGTGGGTGTCCCAGGACGTGCCGCCCGTGTAGTCCAGGCTGACGCACCGCGAGAGCCCGACGGAGAGCGCGTCCACCGCGACTTTGGCGCGGTCCTCCAAGGTGGCGCCCGTCGCGAAGTCCATGACGTAGCGGTAGTCCTTGAGGCCGCGCGCCCGGCCGTGCGCCGTCTCAAAGGCCGCGAGCTGCGCCTTGCGCGCTGCCGAACGTGCGCCCTCGACCTCGCCGCGCGCCCGGGCGGAGACGAAGTGGTCCACCAGGGCGCGGCTCGGCGCGGCGAGCCCGGGGGCCGGCAGGTCGGACCAGGAGAGGATCTCCCCGGACAGCAGCGCTTCGAGCTGGCCGGACGCGCCGGTGCGGGCGACGGCCGTTCCCAGCGTGCCGACAAAGGAGGGCCCCCCGAGCACGAGGTGCGGCAGGGTGTAGCGGGCGCCGGCCTCGGCCGCGAGGATGGTCGCCCAGTCTGGCTTGAAGCCCGAGGTGTCGCCGGTGAGGGCGATCATCGTGCAGATCTCGTGCGCGATGCTGCGCACCTGCACGCCGTTGAGCACGAGCAGATCCGCGGCGTTCTGCTCGAAGAAGGCGCGGACGGAGGGGCGCGCCGGGTGGTCGATGAAGTCCACCCCGCCGACGCGCGCCCGCTCGGCGAGGGGCTCCATGTCCACGCCGTCGATGTCGAAGCCATCGGCGAAGGTGCGCGTGACGTCCCACCCGCCGCTGGCGAACACGAAGACGAACTTGCGGTCCGCCGCGGCGGGGGCGGCCCGGGCGATGCGCGGGGCGAGGCCGAGCCCGGCGAGGCCGGCGGCGGTGCTGCCGAGGAAGCGACGGCGGTTCATGTCGGTCCCCTGCCTAGTAGAAAAGGAAGTCGGGGTCGCGCAGGAGAGCGGTGAGCACCGCGGCCCAGGCAGCGAGAGGGCTCGCCTCCACGGCGTAGACGGCAGCCCACAAGTCGAGGGCCGCCGCGACCTCCGGGCCGTCGGCGGCGACGGTGGAGCCGAAGAGGCGGCGGTGCAGCGACTGGACCTGGGCCGCCATGCGCGCCCGGCCCGCGGCGTCCTCGGGGGACTCCGCGCCGTCCACCTCGGTGAAGATGCGGCGCTCGGCGGGCGCGAGGGCCGCCTCGGCCGTCGCGACGTGGGTGGCGGCGGCCTCGGCGAGGCGCTCTTGCACGAGGAGCAGGGTGGCGGAGGGGCTGCGGGCGGTGCGGACGACCGTCGCGCCGTCGGCGCCGCCGGCGAGGGTGCGCACGCCGACGAGGTCGTTCTGGAGCATCGCGTAGTCCGACGAGGACCAGCGGAAGCCCGTGATGTCCTCGACCGACGCGCCCAGCTGGTCCGGCGTGAGCATGCGTACCGGCGCGCCGCGCGTGCCGTCCACCGACGCGGCGTCGGCCGCGAGGTAGGCCGGGTCCAGCACCACTGCGCGCAGCAGCGCCTTGAGACGCAGCCCGCCCGCGAGGAACGCCTCGCGGTGGGCGACCAGGGCCGCCTCGTCGTCCAGCCCGAGGTCCCGCTGCAACAGCGCGCTGTAGACCTGCTGCACCGCGCACTGGGGGAAGCGCGGGTCTCCCGCGATGGCGTGGGCCATCTGCTCCAGCGAGGCCACCGGCTGCCCGTACCAGGCCGGGGCCACCTGCGTCGTGTCGCGCCAGAGCTGCTCGCGCGCCGGGTGATAGGTGCTGGCGTCCAGCCAGGACGCTTCGTTGAAGCTCCAGAAGCCAAAGAGCGCCGAGGCGATTGGGTCCAGGCTGACGTGGCAGTTCACGCAGGCCGGGTTGGTCTGGATGGCGTCATTGACGGCCTCGGTGTCCAGCAAGTCCACCTCGCGGTCGAAGGAGATCGGCCGCACGAGGTAGTCATTGCACAGGAGCATCCGCGAGATCTGGTTGGCGCGCTTGCGGTTGGCGTTGCTGTCGGTGCTTCGGTAGCGCCACCACAGCCCGTTGGTGGCGAGCACCCCGGCGGCCGGCCGGCCGTCCGTGTAGCGCGCCTCGGCCCAGCCTTCGGCGTCGTGCTGCAGGGGCCACGCATCGGCGAGCAGCGGCGTCGCCATCGTCCAATCGGCGGTCACGATGTCCGTCCAGGGGCGGTCCGTCGCGGCCACCCGCGCCACGAGGCGCAGCGGCTCCTCGCCGACATCCCGCGCGAAGGCGGCCTCGCCCTCCAGCCCGAAGTCCGCCGCCGACAGGGTGAACCGGTCCGCGCGCGTCAGGTAGACCTCGTGCCAGAAGTCGACCATGCGCGCCTCGAAGAGCGGGTCCTCGAGCAGCGTGTCGACCACCGCGGGGAGGGCGGCCGGGTCGGCCTCCAGCGCCGCCAGCTCGCTCGGGCGCGGGCGGATGCCGCGCAGGTCCAAGGAGATGCGCGTGAGCGCCTGCGTGGGCGCCAGCGCCGGGATGGCCTCCGGGCCCATCCCCGCCCCGGGCGCGGGCCCCGCGGGCTCGGGGGCGCACCCGACGGCCAGAACGACCAGGAGACGGCTTACCACGGGGACTCCTCCCAATCCAGCAGGGGGCTCGCATCCACGCACGCCGTGCCGACCACAACGCCATTGGCGCTGACCGTGCCGCAGCCGTCGTAGTCCCCCGTGAGCTGCCAGGTGTCCACGTCCACGTCGAACTGAACGTCCCACCACGCGCCGTCCGCCGTGCGCACGGCCATCGCGCCCCCCGGCTCCTCGGGGCAGGGCCAGCCCGTCGCGCGGTCGGACAAGGTCACGCGATCCAGCTCGGCGATCTGCGGGCCATCTGGCCCATCGACCGAGAGCGCGCCGTCGGCCACCGCGTAGCGCGCCGTCCAGCCCTCGCCGCTGAGGTGGGCGGCGTACAGCGCGAAGTTGGGCGATGCGCCGGCCGCCAGCCAGTCCGCTCCCTCCGCGCCCTCCCACACGAAGCTCCCCTGCACGGTGGATTGGTGGATCACCCACCCATCCGGGTTCAGCCCCTGCGCGATGGTCGCCCCGCCGCCGAGGTGGAAGGTCGTGCCGTCGGCCGCGCGGACGGTGGCGCTGCCGAAGGCCGTGCGCGCGTCCCAGATCGTGCCGTCCCCGTAGATGTCCTCTGCGACGTAGGTGTCGAGGAAGCCGTACCCGCCGAACCATGTGCCCGCGCTCGTCGTGCAGTTGGCGTACCAGTAGACGTTGCCCTCGTAGTCGTACCAGGACGGACACGCGGGCTCCGCGGCGGCCATCGCGGCGTCGTATCCGGCGAACACGGGGGCCGCGGAGATGGTGCGGGCCATCGCCAGCGCCGCGTCCATCGCGCCTTCGACGGCCAGCGCGTCAAAGACCGGTGCCGCCGCGTCGCCGCCCTCGTACTCCCAGGGCGTCGCGGCGGGGGCCGGATCTTCGGCCGGCAGGCGGCCCGCAGGGGGCGGCGTGCCCTCTGACCGACACCCGAGGATCACGGCGAACAGTGACAACATGGGGGCTCCGCGCCTCCACCATCGCACCCGGCCCGGGCGCTGGCAAGCCCGGCCTTTCGGTGTTTACAATTCCTCGGAATCCCTCCGGAATCCGAATACACTCCCGCGTCGGGGCCGGCCGCGCCCCGCCGAGGTCCGCATGGAAACCTGGAAGCGCGCGCAGAACCTCCAAGTCGCCACCCGCGACGAAGGCGCCCTCATCGGTCGCCTCGACGACTTCCAGTTCGACCTGGAGTCCCACCGCATCTACGGCTGGCGCCTCAAGGGCGCCGGCATGTTCGGGAAGGTCGGCGGCTTCCCGGCTGAATCCCTGCTCCTCATCGGGCGCGACCTCGCGCTCATCCGCGCCGAGGCCGACGTCGAGGTCGAGAAGGCGCGGGTCGGCGCCGATGGCCGGGCGTGGGCCAGCGCCTACCGCGGCACCCAGGCCATCTCCCGGCGCGGCACCGCGCTCGGCGCCGTGCAGGACTACGTGCTCGCCCCCGACGGCAGCCGGGTCACCGGGCTGCTGCTGCACGGCAACCGCCTGCTCACCCTCGAAGGCCGCGTCCAGACCGGCCCCGCCGCCGTCATCGTCGAGTCTGGGGACGCCGTGGTCGAGCTGCCCGAGGACAGCTCCGACGAGCACGCCGACTGGTGGGCCAAGCTCAAGGGCGCCGTCGGCCCCCGTCGCCCGCCCGAGGGCACAGAGGGCTGACGCCCCTTTTCGCACCCTGGGTCTCGTCGGGCGCCCCGCCGGCCGTGCCGGCCGTCGGCGGCCC
>JBEIVK010000176.1:0-7260 GCA_040373935.1 Alphaproteobacteria bacterium | reverse complement strand
CAGCCCGGGGCCACCGATGCAGAGCGGCACCGCCGCCAGCGTGTGGCTGGTGCGCGGCAGCACCCGCCCCTGTGCGTCCTGCAGCGGGGCGCCCTTCTTGTCGCGCAGGGCCATGTCGTCGGCGTTGCCGTGGTCGGCGGTGACGACGTAGATGCCGCCCTGCTCGACGCACGCCTGCAGCATGACGCCGAGCGCGTGGTCGGCGGCGGTGCACGACGCGATGGTCGGCGCCAGCGCGCCCGTGTGGCCCACCATGTCGCCGTTGGCGAGGTTGAGGCGCAGGTGGTCGAACTGGCCGCTGCGCAGGGCGGCGATGGCCTTGTCGGTGATCTCCCGGGCCTTCATCGCCGGCGCCTGGTCGAAGGGGATGCGGTCCGAGGGGACCTCTTGTTGCAGCTCGCCCGGCAGCGCGCCCGAGCGGTTGCCGTTGAAGAAGTAGGTGACGTGGCCGAACTTCTGCGTCTCGGACACCGCGAGGACGCGCCGGCCGGCCGCCGCGAGGGCCTCGCCCACCGTGCCGCGGATGAGGGGCGGGGAGACCAGGTAGTGGCGGGGGAGCTGGAGATCCCCGTCGTACTGCATCATGCCGGCGAAGGAGACCGCCGGGCGGCGCCCACGATCAAAATGGGCGAAGGACGCGCCCTCCTCGAAGGCGCGGGTGATCTCCAGCGCGCGGTCCCCCCGGAAGTTGACGAGCAGCACGGCGTCGCCGTCCGCCATGCCCGCGTAGTCGCCGACGACGAAGGGCGGGAGGCGCTGGTCGTCCACCCCCGGATCTTCGGCGTAGAGGGCCTCGACGGCCGCGCACGCGCTGGGAAAGCGGCGGCCCGCGCCGTGGACGTGGGTGGCCCAGCCGCGGGCGACCATCGGCCAGTCTGCCTCGTAGCGGTCCATCGTGATGACCATGCGCCCGCCGCCGCTGGCCACCGCGGCGTCGATGCCGCTGGTTCGGAGCGCGTCTTCGAGCGGTCGCAACCACGTGAGCGCGGAGCGCGGGGCGACGTCCCGCCCGTCCGTGAGCGCGTGCACGCGGATGCGCCGGGCGCCCTCCGCGGTCGCGCGCGCGAGAAGCGCGTGCAAGTGGGCGACATGGCTGTGCACGCCGCCGTCCGACACGAGCCCGAGGAGGTGCAGGGTGCCGCCGGCCCGCGCCCGCGCCATCGCCGTGGACCAAGCCTCGGAGGCCCAGATCGACCCATCGGCCAGCGCGCGCTCGACGAGCTTGGCGCCCTGGTCGAACACCCGGCCGGCGCCCATCGCGTTGTGCCCGACCTCGGAGTTGCCCATGTCGTCGTCCGAGGGGAGGCCGACCGCGGTGCCGTGGGCCTGGAGCCGCACCCAGCCGCCCGAGGCGACCAGCGCGTCGAGGGTGGGCGTCTCGGCGCGGAACACGCCATCGCCCTCGTCGCGGCGGCCCCAGCCGACGCCGTCGAGGATGCACAGGATGACGGGAGGCGGGCTCATGCAGGAGGCTCCGGGTGGGCGTCGTCGTCGGCGAGGCGGGCCCACCGCGGGCGCGGCACCTCGCGGGCGGCCCAGCGGGCGGCGACGACCCCGGCGGCGGCCGCCGCCGGCAAGAGGATGCGCCAGTACACGCTGAGGAACAGGGCCGCGGCGTGCCCGGCGCGCATCCGCCCGCCCTGGTAGCCGTGGGGCCACAAAAAGAAGAAGACCAGGAGCGTCGTGCCGCCGGCGAGCAGCCCGCCCACCGCCGCCATCGGCCAGCGCGGCCGCGCCCAGCCGAGCAGCGGCGCCCACACCAGCCCGGCGATCGCCGCCGACACCGCCCCGCGCTGCGCCGGCACGCTGCGCCAGGCGTCGAGCGCCGTGACGTCGGCGTCCGAGGCCAGCACCGCCACGGCGGCGGCCCAGCCCGTCAGTGCGAAGACGAGCAGCACGCGGGTGATTCGCACTGCGCGGGGGTTCATCGGCGCATCATAAGCGGCTATGGGGTGAGCGGGGACCCCCCTGGTTCGGTCGCGGCGGGCAGGAGTAAAGGGCATGGCGGCGCGCGCGGTGGTGATCGGCGGTGGAATCACGGGAACGCTCACCGCGCTGGCCTTGCGGCGCGCGGGCTTCGCGGTGGCGCTCGTCGAGGCGTCGCACGTCGGCGCGGGCAGCTCCTCGCGGACGGCGGCGGGCATCCGGCAGCAGTTCAGCACGCCGGAGACGGTGCTCGGCATGCGGTACAGCGTGGCCTTCTACCGGGACTTCCGTGCGCAGGTCGGCGGGGACACCGTGCCGATCCAGCAGAACGGCTACCTGTTCCTGCTCGGCGATGGCGCGGCCTTCGCCGCCGCCCGCGCGCGGGTGGAGGTCCAGCACGGCGCGGGGCTGCGCGAGGTGGAGCTGTTGGGCGCCGCCGAGGCGCGTGCGCGCTTCCCGTTCGTGGGCGAGGAGGGGGTCGTCGGCGCCACGTTCTGCCCGTCGGACGGCTTCTTGCGGCCGGAGGTGGTGTACCAGGAGGCCGCGGCGGCGGGCCGGCGGGAGGGGGTCGGGGTGCACCTGCACGCGCCGGTGGCGGGCGCGCGCCACGGTGGGCGCGGGGCGCTCACGGCGGTGCACGCGGGCGGCGCCTGGGTCGAGGGCGATGTGTTCATCGACGCCACCAACGCGTGGTCGCCGCGCGTCGGGGCGGCGCTCGGCGCCACGCCGTTGCCCATCGCGCCGGTGAAGCGCTACCTGTGGTTCCTGCCGCGCGAAGGCGCCTTGCCGCAGGATGTCTTCGCGGGCATGCCGCTCGTCATCGCGCCGGACGGCACCTACTGTCGCCCCGAGAACGCCGAGTCCCTGCTGCTCGGGCGCGCGCACGCGGCCCCGCCCGAGCCGGCCTTCACCGACGACGACCAGGACCGCGTGGAGCCCGCGTTCGACCACCGCGCCGGCCCCGATGGCTTCGCGGTGGACGCCTGGGCCCGCATCGCCGCGGTCATCCCGGACTTCGCGTCCCTCGGCGGCGTGCACGCGACCACCTGCGGCTACTACGGCACCACGCCGGACCACAACCCCTTCCTCGGCTTCGACCCTGCGGTGCCCAACCTCATCCGCCTCGCCGGCTTCTCCGGGCACGGCGCGATGTTCGGCCCGTTCACGGCGCGGGTCGGCGCCGCCCTCGCGGCTGCGGGGCGCGATCTCGACGCCGTGCCCGTGCTCGACGGCCACGCGAGCCTCGCACCCTTCCGCATCGGCCGCCCCTTCGACAGCCACGAGCACCTCGTGATCTGACCGGCGGGCCCCGGGCGCGCCGGTTAGGGGGCCGGTCCCTCGCCGCGGAGCGCATCATGGTGTCCGTCGATTCCGCCTCGTCTCCGGTTCCGCCCCCCACCGCCGACGAGCTGCGCCTCGCCTACCGCGTGGCGGCGCGC
This sequence comes from Alphaproteobacteria bacterium, assembly GCA_040373935.1. Taxonomy (GTDB): domain Bacteria; phylum Myxococcota_A; class UBA796; order UBA796; family UBA2385; genus JBEIVK01. Next base: position 3,895 of record JBEIVK010000176.1, on the reverse strand, counting down.
TCCCGCGCCACCGAAGAGCACATCGTCCGCCTCGTCAACCGGGGCGAGGTCAAGTTCGCGATCTGGGGCCCGGGCGAGGAGGTGCACGGCACCGCCACGGCCCTCGCGCTCAGCAAGGTCGTCGGGCCCCAGCGCTTCGGCATCGTGCCGCACTACCGGTCGGGCGCGCTGTGCGGGATGTGGTGCGCCCTGCACGGCTACACCGACTTCACGCTCGATGTGCTGCGGCAGCAGTTCTCCCGGGCGACGGACACGATGTCCCGCGGCCGGCAGATGGTCTACCACCTGGACAAAAAGGAGCTGGGCATCCTCCCGGTCCAGAGCCCGGTCGGCATGCAGCTCGGCAAGGCCGCCGGCTACGCCATGGGCTTCAAGATGAAGGGCGTCCACGACGCCGTCACTGTCGGCATCGTGGGCGATGGCACCACCGCCGAGGGCGACATGCACGACGCCATGACCGCGGCGACGGTGTGGGGCCTGCCCTTCATCCTCATGGTCACGGACAACGGGGTCGCCATCAGCACCCGCCCGGACGAGGGGCGGGGCATCAAGGACTTCGCGGCCTACGCTGCCGGCTTCGGTGTGGCGCACTTCTCGTGCGACGGCCGCGACTTCTGGGACGTCTACGAGACGGTCTACCGCGCGGCCGCCTACGCCCGGGATGCGCAGCGCCCGGTGCTGCTCCACGTCCACAGCCTGCCCCGCTTCAACGGGCACAGCAGCGCCGCCGTCACCACCTTCGACCTCTCACAGCAGGACCCGCTGATCGCCTTCGGCGAGGCGCTGGTCGCGCGCGGCGTGCTCGAAGACGACGACCGCCTGCGCCGCATCGACGGCCAGAAGGGCCACGACTTCTTCGTGCACCACGAGCTCGGCCGCCTGATGGGCCAAGAAGACGAGGCCGTGAAGGCCATCTTCGACCAGGTGCGCGCCGAGCCCGAGCCGGACGAGTCCTCGGTGTCGGACTTCATCTACCCGCCCTTCCCGGTGGTCCAGGAGCGCCCGGGCGTTGGCACCACCAACATCACCTACGGTGGCGCCATCCGCGCCGCGCTGGACCACATCCTCACCGCCGGCGGCGCGATGTGGGGCCAGGACGTCGCCCGGCTCGGCGGCGTCATGCAGGCCTCCGCCGGCGTGCAGGCCAAGCACCCCGGCCGCATCCTCGACGCCCCGCTCAACGAGCCGCTCATCGTCGGCACCGCGTGCGGCGCGGGCCTGCACGAAGACCTCGTGACGATCCCGGAGATCCAGTTCGGCGACTACTCGCTGAACGCCTTCCATTGGCTCGTCCACATGGGCAACCTCTACTGGTGCAGCGCCGGCAACAGCCGCTTCGCCACCATCCTGCGCATGCCGGTGGACCCCTTCGGCGGCGGCGCCGTGTACCACTCGATGAGCGTGGACGGCTACTTCACGCCCATCCCGGGCCTCGTCGTCGTCATGCCGTCGACCTCCTGGGACGTCTACGGCCTGCTGATGACGGCGGCGGAGTTCCGCGGGCCGGTCATCGTGCTCGAGCCCAAGTGGATGTACCGGCAAACGCTGGGCCCGGCCTTCCCCGGGGAGCCCACCGACGAGGCGGGGGTCGCCGCCCTGCGCAAGTCCATCATGCGCGGCGCCATCCCGGAGATCGACCCGACCTTGCGGGTGCCCTTCGGCAAGCTCGCGGTGCGCCGCCCCGGCCGCGACGTCACCATCGTCGCGTGGGGCCGCGCGGTCTGGACGGCGATGGCCGCCGCCGAGGCCCTCGCCGCCGCGGGGGTGGACGCCGAAGTGTTGGATCTCCGCACCCTGGTCCCGCCGGATCTCGACGGCGTCGCCGAGAGCGTGGCCCGCACCGGGCGCCTCGTGGTCGCCGCGGAGGATCGCAACTTCGCGGGCTTCGTCCGCAGCATCCAGGGCGCGATGGTCGAGCGCTTCCCCGGCTTGCCCAGCCGTGCGTTGGGCCAGAAGAACATCCCGGGGATCGCGCAGTCCCTCAAGCTCGAAGAGGCGACCGTCCTCACCGAGCACGACATCGTCGCCGCCGTTCACGAGCTGCAGGCGGTCAAGGTCGCCGGGACGGCCGGTTGGTCCTACATTGCGCCGCGGCACTTCCTCGGCTGAGCGGGCTGGGCTGGGCGGCGCGATCGGCCGCCCGCCTCCGGGTTGACACGGGGCGGCGTTCCATCGGATAGTACGGTCTTCCCCCCGTGCGGGCGCCGTCCGCACCCCCTCCGCCCCTCCGGCCCCGGCGTCCCATGCCGCTCGATCTCTCGGACCTTCGCCTTCGGCAAATCGCCGATCTGGTGGACCTCGCGCGAGAGCTGGGGGTCGACAACGCCTCCGGCCTCTCCAAGCAAGAGCTGGTGTTTGAGGTGGTGCGGCGCAGCGCGGGCGCGGGGGGCGTGCCCGGCTCCGGCGTGCTGGAGACCCTCTCGGACGGCTTCGGGTTCTTGCGGTCCCCCGACTGCAACTACCTGCCGGGCCCAGACGACATCTACGTCTCCCCCTCGCAGATTCGCCGGTTCAACCTCCGCACCGGCGATCTCGTCGGCGGGATGGTCCGGGCCCCCAAAGAGGGCGAGCGCTACTTCGCGCTCATCAAGATCGAGTCGGTCAACGGCCGCACGCCCGACGAAGAGCGCGAAAAGCTTCTGTTCGACAACCTGACCCCGGTCTTCCCGTCGCGGCCCCTCCCGCTCGGCGGCGGCAGCGCGTCGGGCCGCATGCTCGATCTCCTCGCGCCGATCGGCTTCGGCCATCGCGTGCTGTTGCACGCCGCGCCCCGCAGCGGCCGCACCCGCCTCATCAGCCAGCTCATCTCCACCCTGCGCGCCGCGCGCCCAGACGCGCCGGTGCTCGTCATCCTCATCGACGGGCGCCCCGAAGAAGTGACGCTCCTGCAAGAGACGGTGGACGCCGAGATCCTCGCCTCCACCTTCGACGAGCCGGCGGCGCGCCATGTCCAGGTCGCCGACGTCGCCATCGAGCGCGCCCGCCGCATGGTCGAGCAGCAAAAGGACGTCATCGTCTTCATCGACTCGCTCACCCGCCTGGCCCGCGCCTACAACGCCGTGGCCCAGCCGGGCGGCCGGCAGCTCCACGGCTCGGTGGACGTCCAGGCCATTCACTTGGCCCGCCGCGCCTTCGGGGCCGGCCGCGCCTTGCGCGAGGGCGGCTCGCTCACCATGATCGCCACCGCCCTCACCGGCACCGGCGTCGAGGTGGACCGCGTCCTCCTCGACGACCTCGCGGGCGCCGCCAACGTCGAGATTCGGCTCGATCCCGCCCTCGCCGCGCTGGGCCTCCTGCCGCCCATCGACCCGACGGCCTGCCACTCGCGCGACGCCGAGCACCTGTTCGCCGGCGGGGACGCCACGGCGCGGTCCCGGTTTCTCGCGGGCCTCCCCGCAGACCCGGCGGAGCGCTACCGCGCCCTCACCGCCCACATCGCAGCGTCGCCCGACAACGCGGCCCTGTTGGGCGCCACGGCCCCGGCCGCCGGCGGGTAGCCGCGCCGCGCCGCCCCCGATAGCGGGCAGGGCCCGGGCCTCCTCTGGTCCGCCCCTGTGCGCCCATGTTCCGCAGCCTCCACGAAGCCGCCGCCCGACTCGAAGAGCTCGACGCCCGGCTGGCCGATCCGTCGGTCGTCTCCAACCCCGAGCGCTTGCGGGACACCACGCGCGAGCGGGCGCACCTCCTCCCCATCGTGGCCTGCTGGGACCGCCTGGACGCCGGCCGGCGCGAGCGCGACGAGGCCCGCGAGCTGCTGGCGGACCCCGAGATGCGCGAGATGGCCCAGGCAGAGCTGGACCGCCTGGAAGCCGAGATCCCCGCCATCGAAAGCGAGCTTCGCCGCGCGATGGTCCCGCCGGATCCGTACGAGGGCCGCGACATCATCCTCGAGGTG
>JBEIVK010000064.1:0-11820 GCA_040373935.1 Alphaproteobacteria bacterium | reverse complement strand
GGACACGGCGCCGGCCGAGGCAGACGCCGACACGGACGCCGACACGGACGCCGACACGGACGCCGACACGGACGCCGACACGGACGCCGACACGGACGCCGACACCGATCCCGATCCGCCCGCGGCCAACCAGCTCGTGATCGACGGCGGGCGCGTCGTGTTCGACGGGCTGGTGCAGATGAACGACGGCGGTGGCTTCGCCCTGTACACCGGGTCCACCGCCGACTGGTCGGTGTACGCCCAGCTCAGCACGCCCAGCGTCGTGGGCGCGGTGGACTGCGGCAGCGGCCCGTACGTGACGCTGACGGTGACGGTGGGAGACACGGTCTACACCGCCGCGAACGCAGGCTCGACCTGCACCATCCACGTGGACGCCGCGGCGGTGGCCAGCGGCGAGGCCTACCGCGGCCGCTACACGGCCACGCTTGTCGCGGCGGACGGCCGGCAGATCACGGTGACGGACGGGCACTTCGACACGGTGTATCCCTGAGCGCCGCCCCGCCGTCGGCGGGGAAGGAGGGCGGGCGGGGGCATCTCGGTCCCGGTGCGCGGTCCCAGCGCCGACCGGGGGCCGCTCGGCCTCCCGGGGGCGGCGAGGGCCGGCCGTGACGTCGCCCCCCCGGTGCCCGGGCCGCGCGGGGCGTGTCGTGCGCGCAGCGGCGGGTTCGACGCCGGGCGAGGGCGGCGCACGCCGTCCGTCCTCGGCGAGGGCCGGCCCCGCGGGGAGCCCAGGTGGGGAGCGTCGCCCCGTCGGGCGCGGGTCCCGGGCGGGACAGGAAGGGGGCGTAGCGGGGGAAACCTTGGTTTCCCCTGCCCCAAAGCCCAAAGCTTCTGTGGGTGGGAGGCCGGACGCCGCGGGGCGGGCGGCGGCGCGGGGCGTCAGAGGGGCTCGGACTCGACCTCGACGGGCGGAAGCGCGGGGGCGATGACGGTGTCGATGCGGCCGTAGTCGCGGGGCGGCGGGAGGGCGCGGGCGCGGGCCTGGAGGGTCTTTCCGAGGAAGGCGGCTTCGTAGGCGACGAGCAGGCCGTCCTCGGTGTAGGCCATGGAGAGGGCGCCGACGGGCGGGGACCAGGTGAGGCGGGTGACGGGCACGGACTGGCCGCCGATGGTGACGGCGGCGCGCTCTTCGCGGACGGCGCCGGTGACGACCTGGCCGGTCTCGGCGAGGAGGATGTTGGCGCTGGGGCGGCCGGCGAGGCGGCGGGCGCGCACGGGGTCCACGAGGTCGAAGGTGCAGAGGTCGACCTCGAGGCGGCGGTGGGTGCGGTCTTCGCGGCGGCCGCGGGTGGTGATGGAGGTGGCCCAGGTGCCGTCGGAGAGCTGGCGGCCTTGGACCTCGAGGGTGACGCCGCCCTCTTCGGTGACGACGGTGAAGGAGGTGCGCTCGTCGGTGTTGCGGGCGGTGCCGCGGCTGCGGTAGCGCACGGTGTCGCGGCCGAGCGGGGCGTCGACCGACGTCCAGGAGCGGACGAGGCGGGCCTCGACCTCGGCGGGGGAGGCGGGGTCGATGTGGGTGAGGCTGAGCTCGCGCGTGCCGACGATCTTGCCGTCAAGGATGAGATCGTAGACGATTTTCTGCTCGGAGGCCCGGGCAGGGGAGAGGAGGCCGAGCAGCGTCAAGAGCAGGGCGAGCAAAGACATGAGCAGAGTGTATCCCCCGGCGGGCGCGTGCAACAGGGCCGCCGGGCGGCTAGAACCCGCGGGATGCCCGCCCCCTTCTCCGACGAGACCCGCCTCTTCGACGCCCGCCTCGCCGCCGAGCGGGGCAACGCCTTCGCGCAGGGGGGGCCGCCGGTGGCGATGCTCTACCCGAGCCCCTACCGCGCAGGCATGTCCTCCCTGGGCTTTCAGTGGATCCTGGCGCGGCTGCGCGCCGAGGGGCTGGCGGCGGAGCGGGCCTTCCTGCCCGACGATGTGCCGGCCTGGCGGCGGTCGCGCCGCCCGCTCTGCACCTACGAGACGCGCACGCCGCTGGCCCACTTCCCGGTGATCGGGGTGTCGCTGGCCTACGAGCTGGAGCTGGCCGGGCTGGTCGAGGCGCTGGAGCTGGCGGGCATCCCTCCGCTCGCGGCAGACCGTGCTCCGCACCATCCGCTCGTGCTGCTGGGCGGGCCGCTCACCTTCAGCAACCCGCTGCCGGCGGCGCCGTTCGTGGACGGCATGCTGCTGGGCGAGGCCGAGGAGACGGTGGTGGCGCCTTTTCGGGCGGCGGCGGCGGGGGCGTCGCGCGCGGAGGTGCTGGCCGCGGTGGCGGCGGCGCCCGGGGGCTTCGTTCCGGACCTCCACGGCGTGGCGCTGCCGGCCATCGCGAAGGCGGGGGACACGCACCTGCCCGCCCGCGGGCCGATCCTCGCGCCGGACGCCGAGCTGTCCGACATGTTCCTCATCGAGGGGGAGCGCGGCTGCCACCGGGCCTGCTCGTTCTGCGTGATGCGGCGCAGCACCAACGGCGGCATGCGGCTGGTGACGCCGGATGCCGTGCTGTCCTATGTTCCCGCGGAGGCGCGGCGGGTGGGCCTGGTGGGCGCGGCCATCTCGGACCACCCGGAGCTGGTGGGCTTGCTGGAGCGGCTGGTGGAGAGCGGCCGCGAGGTGGGCGTGAGCAGCCTGCGGGCGGATCGGGTGGCGCTGAAGCCGGACATCGCGCGCTTGCTGCGGCGCGGCGGCTACCGCACGCTCACCGTGGCCTCGGACGCGGCGAGCCAGCGGCTGCGGCGCACGATGAGCAAGGGCACGACGGAGCAGCAGCTCCTGACCTGCGCGCAGCGGGCGGCCGAGAACGACTACAAGGTCCTCAAGGTCTACATGATGGTGGGCGTCCCCGGCGAGACGGACGACGACATCGACGAGCTGATCCGCTTCACCCGCGAGCTGGCCGCCATTCATCCCACGGCGCTCGGCGTCGCGCCCTTCGTGCCCAAGCGCAACACCCCGATGGACGCCGACGCCTTCGCTGGCATCCCGGTCGTGGAGGCGCGCCTGGACCGCCTCACCCGCGGGCTGCGCGGAAAGGCCGAGGTGCGGCCCACCTCGGCGCGGTGGGCGTGGGTGGAGGCGATGCTGGCCCAAGGCGGCCCGGCCCACGGGCGGGCCGTGCAGGCGGCCGTTGCGGCGGGCGGTGGATTCGCGGCTTGGAAGCGTGCGTTGGCGGCGGTGGATCCGGCAGAGGCCGCACCCTGGCGGCGCGGGGCGGCGGCGCCCGTCGCCCTCAGTAGCGAAGCAGCCGCGATACCTTGAAAAAGAGCGTCTGCTGCTGCACACCGAAGGGCTCGGTGGCGGCGGACCAGGTGCCGCCCAGGTAGGCCTCCGTCCCCGGGTGCAGCACATAGGACACCATCGCGCTGCCGAAGGCGGCGGGGGGACTGCGGCCGTCCGCCGTGCGGCTGGCGATGAGACGCGCGCCCCACTCGCGGGTGAGCTGGTGGGTCCACCGCGCGTAGACCCGGTTTGCCCCCTGGGTGGGCGCGCCCTCGACCGTGAACCACTGGCGGGCGAGGAAGAGGTCCGCGCGGGCGCGGGTGGTGGGGCGCACGGTGAGCTCGAGGTCTGCCCGGCCGACGTCCACCGGCGAGAGGGTCGCGAAGTCCAGCTCGCGGGCGCCGCTGCCGGCGAGCACGAAGCTGAGGCGTCGCGACACCAGGGCCTCGTAGCTGCCGTCCACCGTCCAGCCCGGGATCTCCACGCCGTCCTGGCGGGTGCGGCGCAGGCCGGCGCCCAGGGTCGGCTCGTGGTTGCCGCCGAGGATGAGCCCGGCCACGAGCCCGGCGCGCTCCTGGAGGTCCCCGTCCAGCTCGCGGCGGCTGAGGAGCTCGACGCCGCCGAGGCCGATGCGCGCGCTGCTGCCGAGCTCGGCGCGGTGGATGAGCTCCACGCCGGAGTCCACGAGGCCGGACTGGGTGAGGAAGCCGGTCTCCACGCGGTATCCCGGGCTGCTCGCGTCGATGTCGAGCAGGAGGCCGGTGCCGAGGGGCGGCGTGCGCGCGAGGGTGAGGCCGCCCGCCCCGCCGGACAGGACGGAGCCTTCGCCGGCCGCGCGGCTGCCGGCCCCGTAGGACTCGAGGGTCCAGATGGGCGACAGGGGAAGGCGCAGGTCCGCCGCGCCCAGCTGGAAGTTGCCTTCGGGCAGCGCCGCGCCGCGGCCCCCCGGCGCGGCGAGGGCGCGCTTGTCGGCGGCGGAGAAGCCGACGTAGCCGTTGTCGGCGAGGTCCACGCGGGCGCGGGCGAAGGACGTGGCGGCCCAGGCGTCGGCCATCGCCTCGGCGGAGAAGCCGGGGGTGCCGCGCTCGTGCACGCTGGCGGACGGCGCCGTGTCCAGCGCGGAGAGGGCCCCGAGGCCCAGCCGCCCCGCCTGCCCGGAGAGCTTGAGGCCGCCGATGGGCGAGACGACGCTGCGCGTGTAGAGGGTGTCGGCGGCGTCCTGGAAGGAGTCCACGCCGTCCAAGAAGAACGGGCGTTGCTCGCGGTAGTAGAAGGCGAAGCGCTGGTTGAGGTCGATCTCCAGCACGTCCCCCTCGACCTGCGAGAAGTCGGGGTTCACCGTGGCGGCGAGCCCGAGGGCCGGCCCGAGGCCCTGGCGCAGCTCCAGGCCGGGCCGCAGCATCGCGCCGAGCGGGGCCGCCGGGTCCACGCGCAGGCGGCCATCCGGCCCGCGCACGCTCGGGACCTGCGTGGCGAGCACCGGCAGAAGCTCGGTGCCGGTGCCGCGCCCGGGGGGCTGGACGCCGGTGAGCCGCGCCGCCTGCTCGAAGAGGCGCGGGTGGCGTGGGACCATGGGCGGGAAGCTGTACTTTGTGCCGAGGGCGGGCACCTTGCGCGTGACCATCACGCCCCAGGACTGGCCCGCCGGGCTGGGCGGCGGCGCGCGCAAGCTGCGGAAGGGGATGGCCAGCTCGATGACGTAGCCGTCGTCGGTGAGCCGCCCCTCGCAGCGAAACACCGTGCTCCACGACATCGTCCACTGCCCGTAGGCGTAGCGGATGTCCTGCTGCACGCCGTAGGGGTTGACGTAGAGGATGACGCCGGTGCGGGCGTCGCCGAAGGGGTCCAGGTAGATGCCGATCTGGTCGTCGACGAAGAGGTCTTCGCGGGGCGAGATGTGGGCGCGCACGCCGTAGTCGGCGCCTGAGACGACGGCGGCGATGTAGAGCGTGTCGTCGTCCTGGAGGAAGCGCACGACGGTCTGGCCCGGCGCGTCGCCGCCGGGCGCGGGTAGGTACTGGACGAAGTCGTCCACGGCGGGCGCGGCGGCCCAGGACGGCTCGTCGAGGCGGCCGTCGAGGTGGATGGGACCTGTCGCGCGGCCGATCGTCACGGAGGGAGCGGCGGCGGCGGCGACAGAGAGGAACGCCGCGAGCACCAGCACGCCATCTCCGGGGCGCCGCTATAGCCCGCGCGCATGCCGCCGGCCCCCACGCCGCGTGGGCAGCCGGGGCCGGGCCGGCTACGGGCCGGGCATGGACCCGCTCGCCACAGGGCTCGAAGGCGCAGACCTCCGCGACTATCTGTCGGCGTGCCGAGAGGGCGTGCTGGCCGAGCTGCGCGCCCGGTTGCCCCCCGACGGCCCGCGAACGGGGGGCTTGTACGGGTTGGTTCTGGATTATCCCCTTCGAGACGCGAAGGCCTTGCGCCCGGCGCTCGCGGTGGCCACCGCGCGGGCGCTCGGCGCGTCGATGGACCTCGTGCTCCCCTCGGCGCTGACGCTGGAGCTGTATCACAACGCCTTTCTCGTCCACGACGACGTTGAGGACGCCTCGGAGCTGCGGCGCGGGCAACCCACGCTGCACCGCGCGCACGGCGTGGCCGTCGCGATGAACGTGGGCGACGCGATGCTGGCGCTCACGCTCGGGCCGCTGCTGGAGAACATGGAGACGGTCGGGCTGTCGCGGGCGCTGCGCGTGTTGTCCGTGGTGGAACGGATGGCGCGGGAGTCGGCGGAGGGGCAGGCCATCGAGCTGGACTGGATCCGGCGCAACGCGTGGGATCTGGGGCCGACCGACTATTTCCGCATGGTCTGGAAAAAGACGGCTTGGTACACCTTCATCGCTCCGGTCACCGTGGGCGCCATCGTCGCGGGGCTGGACGCCGCGCGCACCCGGCAGCTCCAATGGTTCGCCGGCACGCTCGGTCTCGCGTTTCAGGTGCAAGACGACCTGCTCTCCCTCGAAGGCGCCGTGGCCGACACCGGCAAGGAGGAGGGCGGGGACCTCTGGGAGGGCAAGCGCACGCTCATGCTGCTGCACGCCTTGCGGGTCGCGACGCCGGCGGCGCGGGCGCGCGGGCTGGAGGCGCTGGCCCGAGAGCGCGCGGCCGACGCGGCGCTCCCCGCACAGCTGGCCGCCTGGGTGGAGGCGGGGCGCCTGGACGCGGGGCTGCGCGTCGCCCTCGAGGGGGCCTTGACGCAGGGGCGCGGCTTCCGCACGGCCGCCGACGTGGAGGTGCTGCGGGCGCTGATCGAGGAGAGCGGCGCCCGCGCCGTCGCCCGGGAGGCGGCCTTGGTCCGGGCGGAGCGGGCGCGCCGGCAGCTCACGCGCATCGCGTCCTGGATGCCGCCCTCGCCGCACCGGGATCTCCTGGCCGGCCTCGTCGCCTTCGTCGTCGGGCGGGACCGATAGCCGGCTTGACAGCCCGCCGCGCGCCCGGACAGGATTGCGCATGCCCACCGCCACCGCCCAGCTGCCCTTCGTCATTCTGGACCGCCTGCGCCCGGGGGGCGACCCCGGCGCCGCGGCGGAGCGCTTGGTCGCCTTGGCCCGTGCGGGGCGGCTCGGCCCGTCGCCGGCTCCCACGCCCTACCGGGCGGCCCAGGCGGCGTTCGAGGCGCGTGAGCGGCGTTTGCAAGCAGAGGACGCGCTGGCCGCGCCGCTGCTGGACGCGGTGCGCGGCGCCTTGCCGGCGCCCGCCCCGGCGGTGGTTGAGCAGCACACGGTGCCGGCCCGCGGGAGGTCGGGGGCGGCCGTCGCGGTGCGCTTCATCGTCGAGAACGCCCGGCAAAGCACTGTCGTCGTGCGTTTTCGGCCCGGGGAGGCCACCACCGAGGCGGGCGAGGCCCTCTGGGCGCCGGTCGGCTTCGCGCCGGCCCGGCCCTCCCTCGCGCCGGGCGAGCGCTGCACGGTGGCGATGGAGGCTGATCTTCGCGGGGTCCTGCCGGAGGGAGGGCGCCTGGAGTTGCCCGTGGACGTCCTTTTTGACGGGGTCCTCGCCCAGAAGCTGTGGGTGCGGGTGCAGGTCGAGCCGGCCCCATGAGCGACGAGGGCTTGCCCGTGCTCGTCGCCGCCCGGGACGACGCCGCCCTGCTCTCGCTGCTGCAAGAGCTCCAGCTCATCCTGCTGCGGCATCCGGTGGCGGCGCGGGCCGCTTTTCGCGCGCTCGCCGCCGAGGGGCGCCGCTACGCGGAGACGCCCGAAGGCCGGGAGTGGGCGGCCCGGCTGGTCGGTTCGCCGGCGCTGGGGCGCGCGCGGCTCGTCTGGGAGGCCGCTGCGGCGGGCGTTCCAGAAGACGAGACCGGCACGGGGTTGCCGTCGGCCTGGCTCGACGCCTTCGTGGAGGCGGCGGCGCGCCCCGGCGTGGAGACGCTGCTCGCCCGGTTGTTGGACCCGCCGGAGCCCCGATGAGCGCGGCCGGTCGCGTGCCCGGGGCCCCCCGTGTCGACGCCGTGGCGGACGGCGCGCTGCTCGCGGCGGTCCTCGGCTTGCTGGCCCGCGGGGCCGCCTTGGAGGCGGCCTGGCCCCCCCCGTCGGGCCGGACGCCCGCGGCGGCGCCGCTCGGCCCCGACGCCGCCGTGCTGTTGGGGCTCCTCGCGCTGCACCGTCGCCTGGGCGCGGCCCTGCACCGGCTCGCCCCGCCCCTCGCTGCCGCCGGCGTGGCCGAGGCGCCTGCGCCCACGGCCGGCGACGCGCGCTGGCTCCGGTGAGGCCCGCCGCGCTCCTGGCCCGCGGGGGCCACCTGCGCGGGCTCGGCGCCGGGGACGCCCAGCGCCGCAGCAAGGAGTGGCTGCACGTCGCGGTGCACGGCCGCACGGCCGAGATCGTGCTCAACCTCAACGTCTTCGAAGACGGCGATCCCTGGCTCCCACCCGGAGTTCCGGTGGGGCGTAGCCTTTGGCTCGCCGCGGCGGGGGGGCGGGTGCGAGGGGATGTGCACCGCGGCGCACGGGTGGCGGTCGGAGAGGGGCGGCTCGCGCTCGCCGTGGACACCGACGAGATCGCCCTCCGCGACGGTGTGCTCGTCGTGCGGGCCAGCCGGCCGGGCTTCACGGTGGACCTCCGCCTCCAGCCCAAGGTGCGGCCCGCCCTCGCCCCGCGCATCCCGTTTGACACCGCGGACCGCGTACAGTGGTTCCTCGTCCCGCGGCTGGCCGCGACCGGCACGGCCGAGATCGACGGCGTGCTGCATGCCTTCGACGGCGCCCCCGCCTACCACGACCACAACTGGGGCCGCTTCGCGTGGGGGGCGGACTTCGCGTGGGAGTGGGGCTACCTGCTGCCCGAGGAGCCGGATGCCCCCGTCTGCGTGGTGTTCGCGCGCCTGCTGGACCGCCGGCAGCACCGGGTCCGCAGCGCCGGTTGCTTCGTGTGGTGGGGCGAGGACAACGTGCGCAGCTTTCAGGACGGAGAGGTGTCGTTCACGCCGGAGGGCCGCTTCGCCGGGCCGCTCCCGCCGGTCCCGCCCGTCATGGGCCTGCTGTCGCCCGACCGCCGGGCAGATCTTCCGGCCCGGTGGGCGGTGCGGGCGTCCGGCAGCGGGGACGCGGTGGAGGTGTCCTTCGTGCCTGCCCGCGGCGGGCGCATCCTCATCCCCGATGAGGCCGACCCCTTCGGCGTAACGGCGTTGCATGAGCTTTTTGGTGACGGAACCGCCGAAGGCACCATCCGCGGCCGGCCCTTCGCGTTCGCCGGGCGGGGCGCCATCGAGTGCATCCGTGTCGGGTGAGGGGTTCGGCACGCTGCTTGCCGACTCCCTCGCCGTGATGGCGGCCGAGTCGCCGCTGCACGCGGCGGCCCTCGCGGCGGCGTTGGGGGCGGCCCCCGTGGACTTCGCGGTGGGCGCGGAGCGGGTGCGGGTGTGGCGGGGCCCTGGCGGGCGCGTGGTCGTCGGGCCCGTGGGCGGCGGCGCCCCCGCGGTGCGCGTCGTGACCGGGCGGGCGGAGATCCTGGCGCTGCTCGACGGGCGTCGCTCGCTCGCCACCGCGGTGCGGGAGGGGGCACTTGATTTGTACGGGACCCCCGGCGAGATCGCTCGTTTCATCGACGTACTGGTGATATATGTCCACGGCGCGGTGCGGTGCCCCGGCATGGCAGGCATCCTCGCGCGTTGGCGTGCCTTGGGAGCTGCCGATGCCTGAGTCGAGTCCGTCCCTGTCTTCTCCGCAAGCGGCCTGGATCGCCGGGCCCCCGCCCCTCGCGGCCTCGGCGCCCTTCTCTGATCCGTCCGGCTACGTGCCGTGCCCGGGCGGCGCGGCCGGCGTGCGCGCGACGCCCATCGTCACCATCATCGGGGCCGGCGTGGCCGGCCTCACCGCCGCGCACGAGCTCGCCGAGCGCGGCTTCGCCGTGCAGGTGGTCGAGCCCATGCGCGATCACGACGCCGGAGACCTCGTTCAGGTCGGGGGCTTGGCGGCCACGCAGTACGCCGAGGTGGACCTGCCCGAGCCCTGCGCGGTGCCCCGCGATGCCGCAGAGCGGTGCGCGTCGCCGCTCGCCAACCCGATGGCGCGCACCCGCCACGTGTTCGCGTCGCTTCCGCCGTTTCTGGTCGCGTTCTCGGATTCGGCCGCGCGCGCGACCGCCGGGGTGGACTTCCGGGTCGGGGCAGGGTCCGCGGGGGAGTGGGTGGCCACCGCGGCGGGCACCGCCCAGCGGGCCGAGGTCGTGGCGGTGCTCGCGGGGGAGCTGCGGCACCGGCACGGCGCCGCGGCCCGTGGGGCGCCTCTGGCGCTTCGGGCGCATGTGTCGATTGAGGCCGCGGTGTCCGTGCCCGCGGGGGTCGACCCTGCCCCAGGTTTCGAGCGGCCCTTCGTCGAGGCGCTGCAGCGCGCCGTCCACAAGGCCCTCGACCCCAGCCTTCGCCTGGAGGTGCTCTGGCAGGCAGGCGCCGGGGAGGTCACCGCGCTGGGCATGGAGCAGGCCGCGCCCGGTCGCGTCGGCGCGGACGACGGCCGCGGGCCGGGGGACGTCGGGTCGTCCGGTCGGGTGGCCGCGTCCGTGGTGGACCGCCTGCGGCGTCTCGTGGGCACGCGGCTGCGGGTCACCCCCTCGGCTCGGCCGTCGATTCGCCTGGGGGTGCCGCGGCGGTCCCGTGCCGGCGCACCCGCGTCCTCTCGGGATGCACGCACCGTGGTGCTCTGGGTCCGCACCGGCCCCGCGCCCGCGAGCGAGGTGGGCGGCCTGGGCGTCGTGTCCTTGTCTCATGCGCCCGACGCGCGGGTGCCCGGCGAGCATGGGTATCGCTTTTTTCCGTCGTTCTACGCCAATCTCTTCGACACGATGCGCCGGACGCCGGTCTACGCCGGCGGCGCCCCCACCTTCCGCAGCACCTACGACAACCTCATCCCCACCACCGTGCAGGGCATCGCCCTCAACCCGACGGCCAGCGCCCGCGCGCGCATGGTCACCCTGTCGCGCAAGCGCCCGGCCAACCTCGAAGAGCTGCGCAAGCTCCAGCAGGACTTGCTGGACCCGGCGCGGCTCGGCTTCCACGAGGTGGACCTCGCGCGCTACCAGTACGAGCAGCTTCGCTTCCTCACCGCGTGCCCCGCGCGGCGCCAAGCTTGGACGAAGGATCCGGCAGAGCAGACGTGGGCTCGCTTCGTCCGGGCCGAAGACGCCAGCGGCGCGGCCACCACGCGCTACTCCCCCGCGTTCCTCTCGCAGCTGAAGGCCACTTCGCAGGCGCTGGTCGCCATGAAGGTCAGCGAGGTGGATGTTCGCACCTACGGCAACATCGCCACCCAGCTCATGCTGGACCAGCTCGCCACCGGCGAGCGCACCGACATGACCCTCAACGGGCCGACGAGCGAGGCCTGGCTCGCGCACTGGAAGCAGCATCTCGTGTCTCTCGGGGTGCGGTTTTTTCATGGGGAGCTGGCCGGATTTTCGCAGACGCCGGTGCACGTCGACGGCGTCACGCTCCCGCCGCCCCCGCCCGCGGCCGGGCCGTGGGCGCGCTTCTACCCGGTCTTCGGGCCGGGCTACCCGCGCCACGCAGACACCGAGCAGCCCCGCGCCGACGCCGCTTCCGCCGGCGCCGCGCCCTATGTGCCGCCCCCCGCGGGCCCCAGCGAGGTGCATTGGCCCGAGCCGGACTCCGTCCATGCCGGCCAGGGTGTGGTGTTCAACCGGTACGATTCGTGCGAGGAGGGCACGCCCGGGCGGGTCTTCGACCCGGACTTCTACATCCTGGCCCTGCCGCTGGACCGCGCGTGGCAGGTGCTCGCCACCTTGCCCGACGACGCGCTTCCCCGGGCGGGGGCGCCCGGCGCCCCGGATCGCCGCACCGACTTCGCTCGTCTGCGCGATTGGTACAGCGTCGTCCGCCGGGAGTTCCCGCTGGCCGACCCGGCCCACGCCGGCGACCCGGACCATCCGTGGCGCGTGGACGGCCACCGGCGCGGCCCCTTCCGGCACTTCACGGGCATCCAGTATTACTTCGACGCCGACTACCACCTGAGCAAGGGGCACATCTACTACCCGGACTCTCCGTGGGGCCTCTCCACCATCTCCCAGGAGCAATACTGGTTCGGCGAACGCTCCTGGACCGACGGCTTCCGCGGCGTCGTCTCCGTGGACATCGGGGATGTCTACACCGCCCACGCCTACACCG
>JBEIVK010000535.1:0-3314 GCA_040373935.1 Alphaproteobacteria bacterium | reverse complement strand
GGCTCGGATCAGCGCCTGCCGCGCCAGCTCGGCGTCCGGGCCCGCGTCGGCCACCCGGCGGGCGACCTCGACCTCGTCTTCGCGAGACAAAAGCGGGATCTCGCCCATGCACTTGAGGTACGCCTCCAACAGCGGGTTGTCGTCCGGGAGGGGGGCGGAGGAGCGACGAAGCGAGTTGGCAAAGGCCATGGACTTCCCCAATGCGGTGGGCGGACGGCCCTCACCCAAGCAAAGGCCGTGCCAGGCTACGGAAGCCCACGCGCCGAACCTGAGGGGAACCTCGCATTCGGCCAAAACCCGCGCGGTGGCGTATCCGTGGAGCCAGAGCGTCCCCGGGCGCGGCAGGGCGCGCGTCCCAAGGACCGGACGGCGTCAAAAATCTGGGACGCGCCCTGTCCCAGATTTCACACAAGCGACACCCGCCCTCCTCGCCCACCGGCGCGCGCGGCAGCGGGATAGGCGTGCGTCGGGAGCACCCGTGAGCGACCTCCTCGACTTCTTCCTCCAGGGCGGCCCGGTGATGATCCCCATCGGGGTCGCCAGCCTCGTGGGCCTCGCCGCCTTCCTCGAACGGCTGGCCGCCCTGCGCGCCGGCCGGGTGGCTCCCGCAGACCTCCTCGTCGAGATCACGGAGCTGCTCAAGCAAGATCGCCCGGCAGACGCGTTGACGGCGTGCCGCAAGCGCGAGGTCGCCCTCGCCCGCGTCGCGGAGGTGGCGATTGAGGCCCGCGGCAAGGCGCGCGCCGCCATCAAGGAGCGCCTGGAGGAGGTCGGGCGCCGCGAGGCCGCCGAGCTGGAGAAGGGCGCCGCCGTTCTCGGCACCGTCGCCAGCGTGGCCCCGCTGCTCGGGCTTCTCGGCACGGTCTACGGGATGATTCTCACCTTCGAGGTCATCGCCGAGCAGGGCATCGGCGTCGCCGCGAGCCTCGCGGGCGGCATCAGCCAGGCGCTCATCACCACCCTGGCAGGCCTCTGCGTCGGCATCCCCGCGCTCGTCGCCCACCGCTACGTCCTGTCTCGGGTGGACGCGCGGGTGCTGGAGCTGGAGGAGGCCTCTCTCGCCGTGCTGGACCGGGTGGCGGGCGCCGAGGAGCCCGCGTGAACTTCCGGAAGCCCCGGCGCGCCGACCCAGCGGTGGATCTCACGCCGCTCATCGACATCATCTTTCAGCTGGTGCTGTTCTTCATGGTGTCCACGAGCTTCACGCAGGCGCAGGTGGAGGGCATCGAGATCGAGCTTCCCAAAAGCAGCACGCAGGTCATCCTCACCGAAAAGGCAGAGCTGCGCCTCAAGGTGGCGGCCGATGGCGCGGTCTACCTGGACGACGCGCCGATGACCCTCTCGGCCTTGCGCGCCCGTCTGCGCGACGCCGCGAAGGCCGACCCGTCCACCCTCGTCGTCATCCGGGCCGACGCGTCCGTGGGCCACGGGCGGGTGGTCGCCGTGATGGACCTCGCCCGCGCCCAGGGGCTGAGCAACCTCGCCATCGCCACCGAGGCCAACACCGCGGGCGGCAGCGGCGGTGCGCCGGCCCCCTCCGCCGGGGACGCCCCCGCAGCGCCCTGAAGGCGTTCACAGCGGCGGGAAGCGCCGGAGCCCGCTCGCGGGCATGGGCCAATGCGGCAGGGCCAGCCCCGCGGCCGTCCAGGGCCACCAGCCCGCCACGGGGCCGCGCTCGACATGGAAGTCCTGGGCGGGCATGAAGCCTTCACCCACGAGGACGAACGTCTCGGCGCCGCGAACGGCGACATCGAGCAGGAGCACGGCGTGCCCGGGGCTCCCGCCCACGACGACGACATCCCCCGCCCGCGGCGCGCCCACAGGGACCGTCTCGTAGGCGGCGAGGCTGCGGGTGCCCGCCCACGTAAACACCGCAGACAACCAGCCGTCCCAGGATCCGGGCGCCCCGCCGTCCACCCACGTGAGCCCGCTCCCCTGCGCGCGCGGGCGCCCGCCGTCGCGGTAGCGCGCCCAGGGGATGGGGTCGCCCGAGGTGGCGCGAAAGGTCAAGGCGCTGACCGCCCCGGTGGCGCGCAGCCACTCGGCGCGCACGCGGAGGATGCTGTCGGCGCACTGCTGGAGATCGCCCTTGACGAGCGGCAGATCGATGACCCGGGCGTCGTGGCCGACCACCGCCCCGGCGTGGGTGCGCACGGGGACCTCTGCGCCGCGCAGCGCAAGCCCGCGGAGGTGCGCGCCGAAGGCGTCCGTGGGGACGCGTGTGGCGCCCTCCGGCGGCGGGAACGCGTCCGCCACCCGTTCGGCGCGGGCAGGCGCGGCGGCCGCCAGCACGAGCGCGGCGATGGCCCAGGGGGCGACCGAGACGATACAGCGGCGGCGGCGGGCGGCGACGGACGGCATGGCGCCAGAATCGCACAGGCGGCCCGCGGTGGGGAGGGGCCGTGCGTGTCGAGGTGCCCATCGGAGACGTTGTCGACCGGGTGACCATCCTCCGGCTCAAGGAGGAGCACCTGCGCGCCCCGGCCGCGCTGGAGAACGTGCGTGCGGAGCGCGCGGCGCTGGAGAGCGCCTGGGCGGCCGAAGGGCTGCCGCCCTTGGACGGCCTGCCGGAGACGGCGCCGCTCGCGGCGTGCAACCGGCGGCTCTGGGAGGTGGAGGACGCGCTCCGGGCCTGCGAGGCGCGCGGGGACTTCGGCGACGCCTTCGTGGCGCTGGCCCGCGCGGTGTACCAAGCCAACGATGAGCGGGCGCGCTGGAAGCGCGAGATCAGCCTGCGCCTCGGGTCGCGCCTCGTCGAAGAGAAGTCCTACGCCGCGGGGGCCGCGGCCCGGTAGCGCTCTTGTCGCGTCAAGAGCCCGATCGGCGGCACATTCTCCGAAAACAGCCCCCGCGCCGGCGCCTCCGCGCGATGGAAATCCTGCCGCGCAGCGTGCAGAATGGGCCTCGATGCGATAGGACCCTTGCTGCATTCCCGGACCTCCGTGCTGCGTCTGTCCGACCAACCCCTGCTGCGCACCCTGGGCCTCGTCGTGGTCCCGGCGGTCGTCATTGCGTGGTGCACGGTGGGCATCCTGCGCCCGGGGTTCTACGGCGCCGGGGCAGACCACGCCGCTCGCGCCGCCGCCCTGGAGGCGCGGGCCAGCGCCCTCGAGGCCCAAAACCAGGCGCTCCGCGCGCGCATCGACCGCCTGAAGTCCGACCCGGAGCTTCTGCGTCGGGAGTCGGCGCGCCGTCTGCTCGTCGGCCAGCCGGGCACCCGCATCTACCGGCTGGGCGCGCTGCCGCCGGCGCCGTCCACCACCGGCGCGGCTGCGCTCCTGCCCGACGATGCCCCCTGACCCGGCGGCGCGCGG
>JBEIVK010000678.1:0-2591 GCA_040373935.1 Alphaproteobacteria bacterium | reverse complement strand
GCCGCTGTTGCAGACCTCGGGGGCGCCGGGGAAGCGGGTGGCGGTGGCGTCGTCGCAGTCTGTGTCGTCGGCCACGAAGCCGGCCGCGGCGTCGCACGCGAGCAGCGGGGCGCTGGCGTCCCCGAAGCCGTCGGCGTCGGCGTCTTCGTAGAACCAAGCGGCCCCCGAGAGGTCCACGGACGGGTCTGCGTCGTCGGCGAGGCCATCGCAGTCGTCGTCGATGCCGCCGTTGCAGACCTCGGCGGCGGCGGGCGAGACATCGGCGCTCGCGTCGTCGCACTCCACGCAGGCGGGGTAGCCGTCGGCGTCGGCGTCGGCGTAGCCCACGGTGCCGTCGCAGTTGTAGTCGGCCGGGTCTGTGCAGTCCGTCTCGGGGGCGCCCGGGAAGAACGAGAAGTCCGTGTCGTCGCAGTCCCCGCCGCGGGTGGCCGTGCCGTCCGGGCGCTCGCAGGCGTCGATGGCGCCGGCGTCGTCGCCGTAGGTGTCGCCGTCCACGTCGCGGTAGTAGCGGCTGCGCAGGCCCTCGTCCGTCTCGCCGTCGCAGTCGTCGTCCACCTCGTTGCAGAGCTCCACGCCGTCCGGGGAGACGAAGGGGTCGGCGTCGTCGCAGTCGTCCGGGTTGTCGGCCGTGCCGGGGCCGGCCGTGCAGGCGAACTCCGGGGCCGCGGCGTCGCCGAAGCCGTCCATGTCGGCGTCGGCCCAGACCGTGCCGCCCACGCCGTCGTCCACCGCGCCGTTGCAGTCGTTGTCCAGGCCGTCGCACGCCTCCGGGTTGCCCGGCCAGGCCGCGGCGGTGGTGTCGTCGCAGTCGTTGCCGTTGCTGACGAAGCCGTCGCCGGGGCCGCAGGCCTCCTCGCCGCGCGTGCCGTCCCCGAAGCCGTCGGAGTCGGCGTCTGGATAGACCGTGACCTGCACGCCCTCGTCGGCCACGCCGTCGCAGTTGTTGTCCACGCCGTCGCAGCGCTCCAGCGCGCCGGGGAAGGCTGTGCTGTCTTCGTCGTTGCAGTCCTCGCCGGCGGCGAAGCCGTCACCGTCTTCGTCGAAGGCGACGCCCGCGGTGTCCCGGTTGCCGGGGAGGACCTTGGCCGGGCCGGTGCAGGACGCGGCGAGGAGGGCGATGACCGGGAGCGTAGCGGAGGTGAGCAGGCGCATGGCGACAGACTACCATACGGGACGCTTGCTGCGCGATCATCGGGTTGTACCGCGGGTTCGCCGGCTCAGGGCCAGTGAACCCGACGGGCCTACATCCGGCTGCTCGTGACGCAGGCGGTGCTGAGCGTGGGCGAGAACGAGGCGCCGGTCGTGGACACACCGCTGAGCCGGCGAAGGTGCACACGGCCTGCGCCGCCGCCGCCGCCGCCCGACTCGATGGCGCCGCCGCCGCCGGGCGCGCTGCCGGCCCCCGGGTCCCCTCCCGTCGTGGAGGACGGGTCCCAGGAGCGGTTGCCGTCGCCCCCTTCGCCGCCGGCGGCCGTGAAGCTGCCCGTCAGCTGGAGGGTGACGGCTTCGAGCAGGAGGCCGCCGCCCGAGCCGCCGCCGCCGCCGCCGCCCCAGGCATCGCCCCCATCGCCGCCGCTGACATCGACCCGCCCGCCGATGGTCAGCGTGCCTTGCACGGAGACCTGGATGGCCCCGCCGCCGGCGCCGCCGCCGCCGCCGGCGCCGTTGGGGTTGAAGTCGGTGTCCGAGATGCCGCCGGCGCCGCCGGAGCCGCCCAGCAGTGGCTCTGCCGCGCTGGTGCCAGACGGCGCGCCACCGTCCCCGCCACGCCCGCCATCGCCGCCGCCCCAGCCCCCGGCCCCGCCGGCGCTCGCGGTCCCCGGGCTGCCCGCGATGCTCGGGCGGTCTCCCATGCCGCCGCCGCCTCCGAAGCAATAGCCGCCGCCGCCCCCGCCATTTCCGTAGTGGATGCCGCCGCTGCCGATGCGGCCGCCGCCGGCGCCGCCGCCGTTGGTCGCGCCGCTCGCGGCGTTGGAGGAGCCGCTCCCGCCTGCTGCGGCGCCTGCTGCGGCGGCGCCCCCGCTGACCGGGCCGCTGGCGCTGAGGCCGCTCCCGCCATCCGCGCCGGAGCCGTCCAGGGCGCCAGAGATCTGCGCGTCGCCGTTTGACAACAGGACGAGGCCGTTGGCGCCGGTCACGCGGAGGGTCGCGGCGGCTGCGATGGTGATGCCGTCGGCGGCGAAGACGCCGAGGGTCGGCCCGCTCGCTTGGGTGACGGCCCCGAACCAGATGCCGTTGATGACGCCGGTGCCTGCTGCGCGCACGCCGGGGATGGCGCCCGCCGCGGTGTCGATGGTGGTGCTGCTGCTGATGATGAGGGGGCCGGTCCCGTTGACCAGGTAGGCGTCAGGTACGTTGGAGACATCGATGCATGCGCCCTCATCGACCGCACCGTCGCCGTCGTTGTCGAGGCCGTCGCAGGTTTCGGTGTCGAAGCAATCGGCGATTCCATCCGCGTCTGTGTCGTAGCCCTCGTCGGTGAGGGCGTCGCAGTCGTTGTCCAGGCTGTCGCAGACCTCGGTGGCGCCGGGGGAGACGGCGGCGCGGGTGTCGTCGCAGTCGCTGCCGGTGAGCACCGTGCCGGAGGGCTG
>JBEIVK010000075.1:0-10836 GCA_040373935.1 Alphaproteobacteria bacterium | reverse complement strand
CGTTCGGCCAAGCTGAGCCACCCTCGGCTCGGCCAAGCGGAGCCACCCGTCGCCGCGTAGGGGGACCTCCACCACGGAGGTCCGGATGGGCGCGAGGAGGACGGAGCTGCACAGGCTGCAGGAACGGGTGCGGCTGCACCGGCAGGGGACGAGCGCGCGCGAAGCGGCGCGCTCGCTCGGGATGAGCAGGAACCCGGTGAGCGGGTGCTTGACGGCGCTGCGGTCGGTGGGGCCGTTCCCGCGGGGCGGCCGACCGCCGTGCGCGGCGGACATCTGCGGCGGGACAGGAAGGGGGCGTTGCGGGGGAAACCTTTGTTTCCCCTGACCCATGAAGAAAATCGCCGGGCAGGGCGGGGCGCGGCCGGGCCTCAGGCTGGGACGGTGAGGCGCTCGGCGAGGCGGGTGTAGCGGCGGTCTGCGGCGTGGGTGCTGACGGCGGTGCGGAGGGCGCCGGCGTCGCCGATGACGACGCAGAAGCGGCGGGCGCGGGTGATGGCGGTGTACAGGAGGTTGCGGCGCAGCATGATGCGGTGGCTGCGGTGGAGGACGACGACGACGGCGGGGTACTCGCTGCCCTGCGACTTGTGGATGGACATGGCCCAGGCGGGCTCGAGG
Source organism: Alphaproteobacteria bacterium (assembly GCA_040373935.1). Lineage (GTDB taxonomy): Bacteria > Myxococcota_A > UBA796 > UBA796 > UBA2385 > JBEIVK01. The sequence continues at coordinate 10,221 of JBEIVK010000075.1, read as the reverse complement.
TCGTCCTGGCTGTCGGGCGGGAGGGTGAGGGTGCGGCCCTCGAAGTCGATGGTGAGGCCGCCGTCGACGGCGACGACACGCCCGGTGTCGCCGTTGAAGATGTCGAGGTCGTAGTCGTTGCGGGTCTGCAGCACGCGGTCTCCCACGCGCAGGCCGCGCGGGCCGCGGGCGCCGTCGGGCACGAGGGCGGCTTGGAGGGCCTCGTTGAGCGCGACGGTGCCGAGGGGGCCGCTGTGCATCGGGGTGAGGACCTGGACCTCGGTGTGCGGGTCGAAGCCGCGGCGCGGGAGGTTCTGGGTGACGACCTTGAGGACGGTGGCGAGGGCGTCGGCGGCGTCCTCGCGGGGCAGGACGAAGAAGTCGGGGCGGGCGCCCTCGTCGCGGTCCGAGGAGGTGGGCAGCTCGCCCTGGTGCACGCGCCAGGCGTTGCGGACGATGCCGGAGTCGGCCGCCTGGCGGTACACCTCGCGCAGGGTGGCGACGGGGATGGTGCCGGCGGCGAGGAGGTCGGCCAGGACCTGGCCGGCGCCGACGGAGGGGAGCTGGTCCGCGTCGCCCACCAGCACGAGGCGGCAGCCGTCGGGCAGGGCGTCGAGCAGGCTGGCCATGAGGCGGAGGTCCAGCATGGAGGCCTCGTCGACGAGCACGCCATCCGCCTCGAGGGGCTGGCCGCGGTCCCGGGTGAAGCGGCCGAGGCGCGGGTTCCATTCGAGCAGGCGGTGGAGCGTGCGGCCGTCGTGGCCGGTGGCCTCGGCGAGGCGGCGGGCGGCGCGGCCGGTGGGGGCGGCGAGCAGCCAGGCCTCCTTGCGGCGGGCGGCGGCGGCGAGCAGGACGCGGACGATGGTGGTCTTGCCGGTGCCGGGGCCGCCGGTGACGACGCAGACGCCGTGGGTGAGGGCGGCCTCGACGGCGGCCTGCTGGTCGGCGTTCAGGGTGAGGCCGAGGGCCCCTGGGTCCGCCGAGGTGAGGGCGGCGGGGCGCGGGGCGGCCGCGAGCTGCAGCAGGCGCTCGGCGACGAAGCGCTCGGCGAGCAGGCTCTGCGTGTCCCAGATGGGCCGCGGGGTGCCGGGGGCGACGTCTTCGGCGTGCAGGAGGCCGCGCCCGAGCAGGGTGGCGAGCGCGTCTGCCGCGGCGGGCGGCGGGACGTCGAGGCGGGCGGCGCGGCCGAGCAGCTCGTCTTCGGGGAGGAAGCTGTGCCCCTGGCTGCCCTCGGCCTCGCGCAGGACGTGCAGCAGGGCGGCCTCGGCGCGCTCGGGGTCGTCCATCGGCAGGCCGGCCTGGCGGGCGATCTGGTCCGCCGTGCGAAAGCCGACGCCGCGCACCTCGGCGGCGAGGCGGTAGGGCTGTCGGGTGACGACGGAGAGGGCGTCCTTGCCGTATTTTTCGACGATGCGGTTGGCGAGGGCCTGGCCGACGCCGAGGCCGCGCAGGCTGGCGAACACGGCGCGGCTCGCGCGGTCGGTCTCCCAGTTCTCGCGGATGAGGGCGAGGCGCTTCTGGCCGATGCCCTCGACCTCGAGCAGCCGGTGGGGCTCGCTTTCGATGATGTCGAGGGTGCGCGTGCCGAAGGCCGCCACGACCCGCCGGGCGAACTCGGGGCCGAGGCCCTTCACGGCGCCGCCCGCGAGGTAGCGTTCGAGGCCGCGCTCGGTGCGCGGGTCGTCGATCAGGACCTGCTCGGCCTTGAAGCGCCGGCCGTAGGCCGGGTGGTCCGTCCAGCGGCCGCTGAGCAGGAGGTGCTGGCCGGCGGTGGCGTGGGCGAGGGGGCCGACCGCGATGACCTCGGCCCCGGCTTCGAGGCGGAGGCGCGCGACCCCGAACCCCCCGTCGGGGGCTTGGAAGGTGAAGCCGACCAGCTCGGCCTCGATGCGCTCGACGGGGGGGCTGGCCATGGCGCGCGGCGCCTCAGCCGCTGTAGACCTCGAAGCGCTCGATGTGGTAGTGCCCCATCGCGCGGATGACGATGCGCTTGCCGAGCTTCTTTTCGAGGTCTTCGATGGTGGCGAGCTCTTCGCCGTAGAGCATGTCGCAGACGACGGGGTGCGCGTTGACGAACAGCGTGGCCTTGCCCGGCGCGCGCACGGCCTCGCGGCGGCACTCGCGCATGACCTCGTAGACCACGGTGACGCGCGACTTCGTGTAGCCGCGGCCGTCGCAGTAGGAGCAGGGCTCGGAGATGGAGCGCACGAGGTCGTCGTGGGTGCGCTTGCGCGTCATCTCCACGAGGCCGAGCTCGCTGATCTTGAGGACATTGGTGCGCGCGCGGTCTTTGCGGCACTCCTCTTCGACGGCCTTGTACACGCGCTCGCGGTTGGCGGCCTTCTCCATGTCGATGAGGTCCAGCACGATGATGCCGCCGATGTTGCGCAGGCGGAGCTGGCTGATGATCTCCTTGACGGCCTCCAGGTTGATTTGGAGGGTGGTCTCTTCGAGGGAGGTGTTGCCGACGAACTTCCCGGAGTTGACGTCGATGGCGGTGAGCGCCTCCGTCTGGTCGATGATGAGATAGCCGCCGCTCTTGAGCCACACCTTGCGGCCGAGCGACTTGTTGATCTCGGTCTCGATGCCGAAGGTGTCGTAGATCGGGTCCTGGCCGCGGTAGTGCTGCACGCGCTCCTTGAGCTGGGGCGCGAACTCGCTCACGAAGGACTGGGCCTCCTCGAAGATGGCGCGGTCGTCGATGACCATGCGCTCCACCTCGTCGGTGAAGCCGTCGCGCACGATGCGCATGACGAGGCCGAGGTCTTCGTGGATGCGGGCCGGGGCCTTGGCGGTGCGGTGCCCCTCCTGGATGCGCGACCAGGTGGAGGTGAGATAGTCGATGTCCTGCTTCAAGGCGGACAAGGGCTGGCCCTCGCACACGGTGCGCACGATGAAGCCGGCGCCCTTGGGGCGGTGCTTCTCGACGAACTCGCGGAGCTTGCGGCGCTCCTTGTCCTTCTCGATGCGGCGCGAGATGCCCACGTGGTCCACGGTGGGCATGAAGACCATGTAGCGGCCGGGGAGCGTGATGTGCGTCGTGATGCGCGCGCCCTTGGTGCCGATCGGGTCCTTGGCGACCTGAACGAGCACCTCCTGGCCCTCTTTGATGAGGTCCTGGATGGGGGGCTGGCCGGCGCGCGCGGTGGCGCGCGGGGAGGCCTCCGCGACGGTGGCCTCCGGGTCTTGCACGCCCATCTCGCCCGCGCCCTCCACGAACTCCGGGTAGATGTCCCCGGCGTAGAGGAAGGCCGCGCGGTCCAGGCCGATGTCGACGAAGGCCGCCTGCATGCCGGGCAGCACGCGGACGACCCGGCCGAGGTAGACGTTGCCGACGTAGGAGCGGTTGTCCCCGCGGTCGACGTGGAGCTCGGCCAGGCGGCCGTGCTCCATCAGAGCGACGCGGATCTCCCTCCCGGTGACGTTGACGAGGAACTCGTGGCCCAAGGTGTGCTCCGGCTCGCCCCGGGGCGGCGCACGCGCGCGCCGTCACGCCGGGCCGGGCGCACAGGCGGCCGGGCGGGGACGGGTGAGCGGCGGGGGCGCGGGAGGCCCCGGGCGATGGTGGGGGTGGTGAAAGGGTGCAAAGGGGGAGGGCCGCGCGGTGGGGCCCGAAAGCCAAGAAGGGGGGAGGGGCGGACGGTGCTGCCGGGCGGGTCCCGGCGGGCGTGGTCCCTCGCCTTGCTTTGTGCCACGGGGCGCCGGTTTCGTCAACCGGGCGGCCGCTGGGCGCCGCATGTGCTACACCCTCGCGCAGCATGGGCGCGCTGACCTCGACCTCTGGCAAGTTGGTGATCCTGGCCCTCCTGGTGGGTGGGGGGGTGGCGCACGCCGCCGCCCCGGTGGATCCCTTCTCCGAGCCCGACGAGGTGGACCTTTTCCGCACTGAGCAGCGGCTCGTGACGGTCGCCAGCCGCTACCTGCAGACGGTCAAGCAGGCGCCGTCGATCGTCACCGTGTTCACCGACCGCGAGCTGCGCGAGCGGGGCTTCCGCACCTTGTCCGATGCCCTGGCCACGGTGCCGGGCGTGTTCGTCACGGTCTCGCCGGAGTCGCGGGATCTTGCGTGGTTTCGCGGCGTCATCTCCTCGGACAACAACAAGTTCCTGCTGCTCGTGGACGGCGTGCCCTGGTACGACGGCGTCTACACGCACGCCTGGATCGACGAATACCTCCCGCTGGAGATGGTGCGGCAGGTCGAAATCATCAAGGGCCCGGGCTCGGCGGTGTACGGGTCCAACGCCTTCGCCGGCGTCGTGAACGTGGTCACCTACCGCGCGCGGGACCTGCAGGGCGGCTTCACGCGGGCGGTCGCCGGCTCGGACGGCCGCATGGGCGTGGCGGTGGTGGACGCCGAGCGCCTCCCGGGCAGCAGCGGCGCCGAGGTGCGGGCGTGGGCGCGGGCCTTGTCGCTGCAAGGCGACGGCGTGTCCGTCACGCCGCGCGGCCGCGCCAACATCCCGGGGCTGGATCCCAAGCGCGGGGTGCACGGCGGCATCGGCCTCACGGTCGGCGGCTTGGACGTGAAGCTGGACCTCATCGAGTACCGGCACACCTACTTCACCAACGAGCAGGACGACGCGCTCGACGTCCTGCTCATGGATGACGACCGCTTCGCGTTCCAGTACAGCAACCGCTTCTTGTCGGCCCGCTACGACGTGAAGCTCGGGTCCTCGGCCAGCATCACGCCGCATCTCTTCGTGCAGCAGCACAACAACCCGGGCTCCTACGCGTTTTTTGGAGACCCGGAGAGCACCGTGCTGGCGGACGGCAGCGTGTCCACCCGCTGGGACACGACGATGGTCCAGGCCATCAAGGAGACGGTGCGCGGCGGCGGCGGCGTCGAGGCCCGCCTGTCGCCGATGCCAGGGCACACCACGGCGCTCGGCGCCGGCGCAGACCTCACCTACGTCGTCGCCCTCGAAGACCGCCGCTACGAAGACCTCGCGCACACCCCGACGCTGCCCTCCACCTTCGTGGTGGATCCCCGGCGCCGCCTCATCTCGGACGTGTACGCCCACGCCACGCACACCTGGACGGCGGCCACCTTCCTGGAGCTCACGGGCGGCGCGCGGGTGGACGTCCACAACTTTTTTGGGCCCTTCGTCAGCCCGCGCGCAGGCGTGCTGGTCGTGCCGCGCGGCGACACGACGCTGAAGCTCCTCTACGGGCGTGCGTTCCGCGCCCCCAACGCCCGCGAGCTGTCCATCCGCGTCGCGCAGGAAGACGGCAGCAATCTCTTCACGGCCAGCAATCCCGGCCTGGAGCCCGAGACCATCGACACCGTCGAGCTTGAGGTGGGCGCGCGGCCGTCCAAGGCCGTGGAGCTGCGCGGGGCCGGCTTCGCGTCGGCGGTGGGCAACGAGATCACCGAGACGACGGGCGATGACCCGCGGCTGGGCGACGACTTCTACGTCAACCGCGGCACGGCGCGCGTCCTCGGCGCCGAGGCCGAGGTGCGGCTCGCGCAGGGGCCGCTGGGCCTGGACCTCTCGGCCGCCTACACCTCCGCGACCGACCCGGACACCGGCCGCCAGCAGTACGGGTTCCCGCCGCTGATGGGGCACGCCCGGCTCGGCTGGGAGGCGGTGCCCGGCCTCCGCCTCAACCTCCTCTGCGACGCCTTCGGCACGCGGCCCCGCCGCGCCTGGACCCCGGACACCCGCCTGCCCGATGGCCCGGCCTACGCCCTGGTGCACGCTGGCCTCGCGACGGACGCGTTGGCGAGCGGGCGGGTGCGCTTCGACCTCAGCATCCGCAACCTGCTCGGCACGTCCTACGGCCAGTTCCTGTTCGTGGACGACGCAAACGCCGTGGACGGCACGGACGCCGCTGGCCGCGCGCTGCCGCGCTACCCCAACGACATCGAAGGGGAGGGCCGCAGCGCCGTCGTGGGCATCGAAGTCCGCCTCTGAATCGGCAGCCTGGGGGGGCGAACGGCGGCGGCCCGGGAGCCGGGCTGCCCCGGCCCGCTCAGACCTTGCGCTTCGCGTAGCGCGCCCGCGCGTTCTTGTTGGAGCAGTTGCGCGAGCAGTACTTGCTGTTCGGGCGCGCCCAGTTTTCGCAAGGCGGCCAGTGGCACGGGTCCACCGGCAGGCCTTTGTCGTCGAGAGGCGCCGGCGTCGCCGGGAACAGGAAGAGCAGGCCCGTCACCGGGTCCACGTCGCCCGGCTTCCAGGTGTGGGCGGGCCCCTCGTCGTCGGACTCCGCGCCGTCTTCGGCCTCGACGAGAGCCCGCTCGGGGCGGGCGGCGGCCTTGTCGGCCTTCTCGGGCTTGTCGGCCTTCTCGGGCTTGTCGGCCTTCTCGGGGCGGGCGGCGGGCTTCGGCGCCTTCTCGGGCTTGTCGGCCTTTTCGGCCTTGGGCGCGGGCTTGTCGGCCTTATCGGCCTTGGGCGCGGGCTTGTCGGCCTTGTCGGCCTTGGGCGCGGGCTTGTCGGCCTTGGGCGCGGGCTTGTCGGCCTTGGGCGCGGGGGCGGACTCCTCGGCCGGGCGCTCCGCACGCTCCGACTTGGGGGCGGCCTTGTCCGGCTTCTCGGCCTTGGAGCTGACCTTCTCGGGCTTCTCGGCCTTGTCGCTGCGCGGGGCAGGCTCTGCCTTGGCCGCGGGCTTCGCCGCAGGCTTCTCAGGCGCCCGCGCCGCCGGCCGCACGGGCGGGGCGTCGTCCTCGTCGTCGAAGAGGGTGTCGTCGTCGAGGGGCGGGGGCGGCGCGGGGCGCGGCGGCGGCGGCGGCGGGGTGCGCGGCGCCGGCGGCTTGTTGCGGTTGGCCCGCTGCCAGTCGACGAACTGGCGGTCCACTTCGACCTGGATGGCCTTCTCGCCGTACATGATGAAGCCGCACATGTAGCAGTGCAGCTGCACCTGATGGCGGCCGCCGCCCAGGTAGGCGCGGTGGTCTTCTTCGAGGTCGACGTTGAAGGACCCACACTTCGGGCACTTCATGCGGAACGCAGACATATTCCCTCACGGGGGCGCCGGTGGCGGAGCCGGCGGGCGGGAGAGACTACACCCATCGGAGCCGCTTGGCGAGGGGTCACCTCGCCGGACGGCCCGCCGCTCTGGTATCGTGGAGGCGGGGAGTGTCCATGCGCGCCCGGCTCGGTGTCGTCTCCAGCTTTCTTTCTGGCCTTACGCTGGCCTGCGGCGATCAGGCTGTGAGCACCATCAACGCTCCGCCGACGGCCACCATCGTCAGCCCGGCCGACGGCAGCGCGGCGCTCGAGGGGCGCAGCGTGGAGCTGCGCGGCACCGCGGCCGATCGGGACGACGCGGCGGCGGACTTGCAGGTCACTTGGCTCGTCGCGGGGCGCGAGGCCTGCCCGCCCGGCCCGCCGGCCACCGACGGCAGCACCCTCTGCGTACTCGCCGTCGCCGCGGGCGACACGGACATCTCCCTCACGGTCACGGACCCGCGCGGCGCCACCTCGACGGACCGCATCACCCTCTCGCTCACCGGCAGCAGCGGGCCCGCCGTCACCCTCACCAGCCCGAGCCCCGCCGGCCGCTACTACGCCGACGTGCCGGTCACCCTCGGCGCCTCGCTGTCCGACCCGGACGACCCGCCCGCCCAACTCCGGTTGCGCTGGGAGGACGGCACCGGCGCCGTGCGCGTTCCCGACGCCGCCCCCGGCGCCGACGGCACCGCGACCGCCTCCCTCCTCCTCGCGGAGGGCCCGGCCTTTCTGCGCGCCGTCGCGACGGACCCGGGCGGCCTCACCGGCACTGCCAGCGTCGAGATCACGGTCGGGCCGCCGAATGTCCCGCCGTCCTGCGGCATCGTCTCCCCCGACGACGGCGCATCCGCCGGTCTGGGCGAGCTGGTGGTCGTCCGGGTCTCGGCCTCCGACGCCGAGGCCACCCCCGAGGAGCTCAGCGTCGCCTTGGAGAGCGATCTCGATGGCCCGCTCGGCCTCACCGCCCCCACCAGCGGCGGCGAGGCCAGCTTTGGCTTGAGCGCGCTGACCGGCGGGCTGCACCGGCTGCGCGCCACCGTCACGGACGACGCGGGCGCCACCTGCACCGACGAGATCGCCTTCCGCGTCAGCCTGCCGCCCACCATCACGGTGGACTCCCCGTCCACGGGCAGCAGCTTCGGCGACGACGAGACCATCGACTTCGTCGCCACCGTGGCCGACGCCGAGAGCCCGCCCGCCTCGCTGCGGGTCGATTGGGCGAGCAGCCTCGACGGCGCGCTCGCCAGCGGGCTCGCCGACAGCGCGGGCCTCGCCGTCTTCTCCACCGGCAGCCTCAGCCCGGGCACGCACGTCGTCACCGCCACCGTCACCGACACGGACGGCCTGAGCACCACCCGCAACCTCGCCGTCGAGGTGCTCGACTGCGGCGCCATCTTCTGGTACCTCGACGCCGACGCGGACGGCTACGGGGACGCCGCCCGTCGCACGGCCGGCTGCACCGCCCCGCGCGGCTACGTGGGGACCGGCGACGACTGCGACGACAGCGCGCCCCTCGTCCATCCCGGCATGGACGAGCGCTGCGGTGGCGTGGACGAAGACTGCGACGGCGCGCTGGACGTGGGCGCGGTCGACGCGCTGGCCTGGTACCGCGACGCCGATGGAGACGGCGCTGGGGACGCCGCCTTCCGCGTCGACGCGTGCGCCGCGCCCTCCGGCGCGTGGTCCCTCACCGACGACGACTGCGACGACGCCGAGCCCCTCGCGGCGCCGGGCTTCGCCGAGGTCTGCGGAGACGGCGTGGACAACGACTGCGACGGCCTCGCCACCTCCTGCATCCTCACCGTGGACCTGGGCGACGCCGCCGTGCGCTTCGACGGCGACGCCGGCGCAGACGCCGCGGGAACCAGCGTCGCGTCCATCGGCGATCACGACGGCGACGGCATCGCCGACCTTCTGATCGGCGCGCCGGACCACGACGGCGGTGGCAGCGGCGCTGGCGCGGCCTTCCTGGTGCGCAGCAACCGCACGGGCTCGGTGGATCTCGGCCTCGGAAGCGCGGCCATCCTCACGGGCGCCGCGGCGGGCGACGCCGCCGGCTCGTGGGTCGCCCCGGCCGGAGATATTGACGCCGACGGCTACGCGGACATCCTCGTCGGCGCGCCCGGCAACGACGGCGCCGCGACGGACGCCGGCGCCGCCTACCTGCTCTTTGGCCCGCTCAGCGGCACCGCCGCCCTCTCCACCGCCCCGGCGGTGTACCGCGGCGGGGCGGCCAACGACACGCTGGGCGCCGCGCTCGCCGCCGTGGGAGATGTCACCGGCGACGGCCAGTCGGACGTCCTCATCGGCGCTTGGGGTGACGACACCGCCGCCTCCAACGCCGGCGCGGCCTACGTCTTCCCCGCCTCGGCCGGCACCCGCAGCGCAACCGCCGCCACCGCCTCCTTCACCGGCGAGCAGTCCAGCGACTTCGCCGGCTTCCGCGTCGCGGCCGCCGGAGATCTCGACGGCGACGGCATCGCCGACCTCGCGATCGGCGCCTACGCCGCCAACCCCGGCGGCCTCAACAACGCCGGTACGGCCTACATCCTCTACGGGCCGGTCAGCGGCGCCACCCCGCTCCGCAACGCCGACGGCCGCCTCGATGGCCTCGCCGCCAACGACTTCGTCGGGCGCGCCCTCGCCGGCGTCGGCGATCAGGACGGCGACGGCCGCGACGACCTCCTCGTCGGCGCCACCGGGGTCGACACCACCGGCGCCCAGGCCGGCGCCGCCTACCTCTGGTCCGGCCCCTGCGCCGGCACCACCGCGGCCAGCGCCGCCGCCGCCACCTTCCACGGCGAGAGCCCCGGCGCATCGGCCGGCCGCAGCGTCGCCGCCGGCGGGGACCTCGACGGCGACGGCACGCCCGACCTCCTGATCGGCGCCGACGGCGAAGATCTCGACGGTGTGCTGCGCGGCGCCGCCTACCTCGCGCTCGGTCCGCACGCCGGCACCACCAGCCTCGGCGACGCGTACGCCCGCCTCACCGGCACCAACGACGAAGACGGCGCCGCCCTCTCCGTCGCCCGCGTGGCCGACCTCGACGCCGACGGCCGCGACGAGGTGCTCGTCGGCGCGCCCGGCGTGGACCTCCTCGCCGTCGGCGCCGGTGCCGCGGTGCTCGTGCACTCCTCCCTGTACTGATTCATCGGCTTGGGGCAGGGGAAACCAAGGTTTCCCCCGCTACGCCCCCTTCCTTCCCGCGCGCCGGGGCGGTCTCGTCGGCCGCGGCCGGCGCCGTGCCCCCCCGCCCCCCGCGCACGGGGCACGCAGCTCGGTGCGGCCGGCT
>JBEIVK010000298.1:0-5199 GCA_040373935.1 Alphaproteobacteria bacterium | reverse complement strand
GGGCATCGGCGTGTCGGCGGGGACGGCGACGGGCCCGGCGCGGGTGCTGCGGCGGCTCGACGACGCCGCGGCGCTGCGGCCGGGCGAGATCTTGGTGTTGCGCGCGGCAGATCCGGCGTGGACGCCGCTCTTCGTGCGGGCCGCCGGCGTGGTGCTGGAGATGGGCGGAATGCTCTCTCACGCGGCGGTTGTCGCGCGCGAGCTCGGGCGCCCGTGTGTGAGCCAAATCGACGGCGCGACGCAGCGCTTCACCGACGGGCAGTCCCTCACCGTCGACGGGCGCCAGGGCCTCGTCTGGGCCGTGTGAGCCGGCTCAGAGGAAGCGCTCGACCGAGCGCTGGAACTCGATGCGGTCCGCCAGGTCGGTCAGGTAGTCCATCCGTTCGCTGTCCCAGATGAGCACGGGCGACTCGGTGTAGCTGGAGACCCAATCCTCGTAGAGCCCGTTGAGCCTGCGCAGGTAGGGCAGGGGGATCTGCTGCTCCGAAGCCCGGCCGCGAACCTGGATCCGCTTGCGGATGGCTCGGACCGAACAGCGCAGGTAGATGAGGAGGCTCGGCGGCTGCAGCGCGCGGCGCATCGTGCGGTACAGCTCCATGTAGACGCCGTAGTCCCGGTCTGAGATGGCCTTCTGCATGTACAGGTTGCGGCAGAAGATCTCGGCGTCCTCGTAGATGGTGCGGTCCTGCACCACCGTCCGGCCCGACTGATTGAGCTCCATGTGCAAGCGGAACTTGTGGGTCAGGAAATAGAGCTGGCTGTGAAAGCCGAAGCGCGACATGTCGCGGTAGAAGTCGTCCAGGTACGGGTTGTCCATGAACGGCTCGTAGACCGGCTCAAACCCGTAGCGCTGGTGCAAGAACTGCACGAGCGATGTCTTGCCGGCGCCCATGTTGCCGGCGACGGCGATGAAGGGCTTGCTCACAGGGAAAGCGCCCCGCCGTTGCCGTGGGCGTCCTCGACGTGCAGCGCCACGGCGCCCGCCGGCGGGACGGCCGCGAAGCGGGTGGTGCCGTCCGCCACCGTGAGCGCGCCGGGGTCGAAGGGGGCCAAGGTCCCGTCGTCGAGCTCCCAGGACGGGAAGACCTCCCGCACCGGGTTGGCGCCGCGGGCCCGCCCGTCGACGTCCACGAGGCGAAAGCCGGCAGGGTGCGCGGGCAGGCTCACGGTGGCCACGCCGTCCGCCCAGCCCACGCTGAGCGTGGCGGGCTCCACGGTGAAGGGCTCCGAGGTGACCGTGTACGGGTCGGCCGGCCACGGCCAGACCTCGGCGCCGCCGGCGTAGCTGTGGCCATCGACCCGCAGGCGGTAGGTCCCGAGCGGGAGCGCCGTGCGGTCGCCGTCGTGGGGGACAACCTGCCAGCCGGCCCACCAAACGTGACTTTGCGGGACGTCGAACGGGTAGAGCGGGTCTGGCGTCGTCGCGAGCAGGATGTCGGGGAAGGCGTCGGTCACCGGGCGGCCGGAGGCGCTCGTGACCTCGACCCACGCGCCGTTGTCGTCTTCTCGCTCCAGCGTGACCGTGGGCGTGTCCACGGCCGGGTCGCCGCCCTCCCAGACCAGCTGGACGATGTCCTGCACGCGGCGCACGCTCGCCGGCGGGCCGACCTCGACCGTGAGGCCCTCGACGGGCACATACAGGTACTCGGGCGCCGCCGCCGCCAGGGTGCCGGCGGCCGGGGTGTCGTCCGGGGCGTTGGGGAGCAGCGGGACCGCGGGGACGGCCGTCGGCGCGTACAGGCCCAGGGGGTCTTGCGGCTCCCGGGCGTCCGTCTCCAGCCACGTTCCCGCCATCCCCAGCACGTGCTCCAGGATGTGCTCCCCATGCAGCGGGCCCCAGAGGTTGATGTTGGGCTCGTAGCCTCCCATCAGCCAGTCCTCGGGGATCATCAGGTAGCCCTCGTGATCTTGCGCGTAGCCGAAGGGCACGGCGAAGCGGTAGCCCAGCTCCTCCGCCGCGCGGCGCCGGAACTGCTCGGTGAACATGGCGGTCGTCTCGCCGGGGAAGAACGCGAGCAGCACGTCGTCCTCGACGGTCTCTCCCTCCGGCGTGAGGATGGACAGCGGGCCCACCCGGCTCGCCGTCGCCTGCGCCTTCAGGCTCTCGGGCAGCGGCAGCACGACATCCTCCGGAGGCACGCTGAAGAACGTCCCGATGACGCCGGCGATGACGTCCACGGCCACGCAGGAGTTGTACGGGAACACCTCGGACCCGATGCCCGTGCCCGGGAGCAGTGGGGTGTCATCGCCGCAAAACGCACCGCCGAATGCGGTATTAAACTCATCGATCGGCGTTGCGAGCGTGCCGTCCGGGTTCCACACCACCCCGTCGGCCGTCGCGGACGGGTCCACCGGCGCGTAGACCAGCTCCCCGTGCGGGCGCGACACCGACATCTCGTCGCGGAGGGTAGGAACGGCGTGGGTGATGGTCTCCAGGCGGATGGGGGCGCTCGACGTCGGCGTGCGCTCCCACAGGCCCACGATGGCGTCGGCGGCCAGCTCGCCCACCGACTCCATCCGCGCGAAGTCCTGCCCGACGTCCGCGCCGCGCGGGCTGGCGTCCCCGCCGCCGTGTTGGAGGTGCCCCACGACGATGGGGCTGTCGAAGCGCTCTTGCACGGCCAGCTCGACGTGGCCGGGCGCCTCCACCGACCAGAGCTGGTTGTCCCCGCCGAGCGTGGTGCCGTGGATGCCGAAGGCGAACCAGAAGCCCATCGGCCGGCCGTCTGCGTGGTCCACCCGAAGGAGGGTGAGGTAGGGGTCTTTGTAGGTGCCGGCCGGGATGCCGTCGAAGAACGCGAGGGTGTCGTTCTCGGGCCGGCGGTCGCTGTAGACGCGGTCTTCGCCGTCCCAGTCCGTCGCTTGGGCCATGCCGATGGCCGCCGGCGCCAGAGCGGCGTGCGCCGCGAGGGCCTGCGCCTCCATCGATGCGGCGACGCGCTGGAAGATCTCCTCGTTGTAGGCGTCTCCCCCGAGGTACCAGGTCAGCCCCTTGGACCAGCTCGCGGGCGCCGAGTGGCTGTGATTGGCCGCCAGCACCACCCGCCCGTCGAGGTCCTTGCCGGTGGCGGCCGACAAGCGGCGCTCGAGCTCGGTGATGAACCCGTCGTAGACGTAGATCGCGTCCACCTTGATCAGGACGAGGTCTTCCTGGCCGTTGTGCAGCCACATCGCCACCACCCGCGGCCGCGTCTGGATGCCGACCGACGGGTTGAAGCGGTTGGTGTACGCGGTGCGGCGGTCGTCGATCTCCCCGTCGCCGCCGAAGCACGTGCAGCGCCCCGTGTAGCCTCCCATCGCGCTGCCCACCGGGTAGTCGAGGACGCCCTCCGACATGCCGACCAGCGGCGCGCCGGGGGTGATCGTGCCTGCGTCCCGCGCGATGGGCTTGGCCGGCTCTTCCCCGGCGCAAGCCGCCAACGCCGCGGCGGACAGGCACGGGATGAGGGATCGCAAGGCGCTGCGCATGGGGCACTCCAGGGCGGTCATCGTGCCACAGCGCGGCCCGGTTCGGGGCGCGGCGGGGTAGGGGCTTCGTCAGGACGCCCGGCCCGTGCGCACCCGACCCTCGATTCCCCGCTGGCTGACGCCGGTCCTGCTCGTCGCCACGGTCGCGCTCGTGCTGTGGCCGGACGGCGTGGGCCCGGTCCGGGGAAGTCCGTTGGGCGAGGTCGACAACCACCTCTGGATGTTCGCCCGGGCTTGGCCGGGCGCGCCCGCCGCACAGGACGGCCAGCCTGGGCCCGTCGCCTTGCCCGTGATGGACCCGGTGCACCTCCCGCTCGCGTGGCTGGGCGCCGCCGTCGGGGGCGCCGCCGGGGCGTCCTGGGCCGTCTCTCTCGCCGACGCGCTGCTCGCCTTCGCCGGCGGGCATGCCCTCGCGCGGGCGGTCGGCCTCGGGCGCGGGCCGCGCGCCTTCGCCGGGGTCGCCACGGCGTCGGGGCCCGTCCTCGCTGGCCTGCTCGACTTCTTCATCACCGAGAGCGCGACGCTCGGCGCCTTCGGGCTGGCCCTCGCGGCGGCCATCGACCTCTCCCGGCGTCGGGCCGGCGCCGCCGCCCGCCTCGTGGGCGCCGGTCTCCTGCTGGCTGCCAGCGGAGCGTACGCCGCCGTCTTTGCGCTTTCGCTGGGTGTGATCCTCCTCGCGCTCGGTGGGCCCCTGCGCCGCCGCCGCGTCCTTGTCCCCGGCCTCGTCGCCGCCGCGCTCGGCGCCATCGTGCTCGCGCCCGCCTGGGGCACGGCCGGTCGTCTCTCCGCCCGCTTCCTCGCCGTGCGGGCCACCCCGCCGCCGTTTCGCCCGGATTGGGCGGAGCTCCCTGTCTTTGGGGCGGACCTCCTCACGTTCGCCCTGCCGCAGCGCGCCGCCGTGCACCCGAGCAAGGCAACCTACTTGGGCCTTGTCCTGCTGCTGGCGGCGCTTCCCGCGCTGCGGCTACCGGTCGGCCGATGGTTGTGGGCGGGCGTCCTCGGGCTGGTCGCGCTCTCCGCCGGGCATTGGCCCACCGTCGCCGGCCACGCGCTCGGGGTGCGCGGCCCAGCGGCCCATCTCGTCGCGCTGCTGCCCTCTCTCGGGGCGATCAGCCATTGGCACCGCGCGATCGCCGGGGCCCTGCCGCTGCTCGCCACCGCCGCCGCGCTCGCCTGCCGTCGCCCGCTCCGTCGCCCTGCCGGGCTCGTCGCCCTCTGCGCCCTCGTCGTCGCCGATGCGCTCCTCGGCGCCCCCACCGCCTGGCCCCGCCCCAGCTTCGCGCTGGACGCGCCGCCCGCCCTTCGCGCGCTTCCCGGCCCGGGTGGGCTCATCCACATCCCGTTTGACAACGGCCGGCGCCCGTTCTCCCACACGCCGGCCCGCCCCTACACGCGCTGGCAGCTCGCCCACGGCCGCGCGATCTCCGAGAACTACGAGGGCATCGACGCCCTGCTCGTCGCGTCGGACCTCGTCGCGGCGCTCGACGCCGCGTGTGGCCTGCCGCCCACGCTGCCGCCGCACGACCTCCCGCCAGCCTCCCGGCGGTCGGTTCCGATGCCGCAGGCCGCCGCGCGGGACGCCGGCCTCGAGCGCCTCCGCGCCTGGGGCTACCGCTACCTCGCCGTGCACCGCACGCGCTGCTTCCGCCCGGCCGCCGCCGTCCAGGCGGGGCTCGACGCGCTGGGGCCCCCCATCGAGAACGGCCCCGAGCACGTCATCTGGGACATCGG
>JBEIVK010000408.1:0-4131 GCA_040373935.1 Alphaproteobacteria bacterium | reverse complement strand
CCTCGGCCCATCGGTGTGGGCCCTGCTCGGGTTGCTTGGCCGGAGCCGTATGAAGCGCCCCTCGGGCATCCCGGGGCCCGGCTCCCGCGTGCGGCGCCGGTTCGCTCGGCTGTCGGGGTAGCCGTTGCTGTGCGCTGGATCTCCCCGGAGGCCGCGCTCCTCGAGCGCGGTGGGCGACACCATCCGCGGCGTGCTGCTTTCGCGGTATACGAGCCCCACGCCGATGATGTGCTGTCGCACCTTGGTGTCCGTTCCGCGCGCGAGCTGAATGGCTCGGTTGCGAACCGCGCGGCATTCGCGGGCTCGCTCATGGCGGGCATCCAGGAATTGATGGAAATACCAGGAGAACTCGTGGTGAACCATGGTCGCGAGGGAGGTCGCGAGCCCTCTCCCACGTCACGGGTGCCGATCCAAGAACGAAGTGCTGAATTTTCGGACCCGGACTTGCCGAGCGGGGTTCGATGCACTGGCCCGCCTGACCGGACTCTGCCAGTTGTGGCCCGAGCGATGCCCGCGCGGGCACGCGGTCGCTCATCCTTGACGGTACCGATTTGCGCGTCCGTCTCGGCGTCCAGAGGCTCCGATCGCGGCGCGGGCAGGGTGGACCCCTCTTCCCAGCAGCAGATCACCTCCGCGGAGCGCTGTCGATCCCCGGTGTGATTGGCGATCAACGCCGCGGCGCACGGCTGTCAGCCGACGGACCGGCAGGCGACGACCCCCGGCGCGGTGGCCAGGGCCCCGCCGGCGCCGGAACTGACCCCCGTCCCGCCGAAGGCCACCCAGCCGGCGGGGAGCGTGGTCGCGCGTTCGTGGTCTTCGGCGCGGGCCGGCTTGAGCACCCAGAGCACGGCGAAGGCGGCGCAGGCAACGGCGGCGGGCGCGCGGGACGGGGCTGCGGCGCCGGGCTCGGCGGTGGCGGCCCGGGGCCCGAACAGGGCCCCGGCGGCGAAGGCAACGAGGGCGAGGGCGGCAGCGGGGGCGAAACGGCAAACGCAGACTCCCGAATGGGGGGCCTGCATTTCGCGAAGCGGTACCGCCCGGCAGCGCGAAGGGAAGGGGGCGTTACGGGGGAAACCGCAGGTTTCCCCTGTCCCCTGACCCCTGCCCCGCCGCCGTGCGGCCTATTTGTTGACGATGTGGATGGCCTCGCCGAGGGCGGCCTTGGCGGCCTCCATCACGGCCTCGCCGAGCGTGGGGTGCGGGTGGATGGTGAGGCCGATGTCGAGGGCCTCGGCGTCCATCTCGACGGCGAGGGCGGCCTCGGAGATGAGGTCCGAGGCGTGGGGGCCGGCGATGGTGACGCCGAGCACGCGGTCGTCGGCGGCGTCGAGGATGACCTTGACGAAGCCGTCGGTCTCGATCTGCGTGAGGGCGCGGCCGTTGGCGACCCACGGGAAGCGGCCGACCTTGAGGGTGTAGCCCTTGGCGGCGGCCTCGTGCTCCTGGAGGCCGGCGGTGGCGATCTCCGGGTCGGTGAAGACGACGGCGGGGACGGTGCGGGCATCGTTGAAGGCGGTGTGGCCGGCGATGACCTCGGCGACGACTTCGCCGTCGTGGGTGGCCTTGTGGGCGAGCATGACGCCGCTGGCGACGTCGCCGATGGCGTAGACGCCGGGGACGCTGGTGCGGAGCTGCTTGTCCACGACGATCTGGCCGCGCTCGACCTGGAGGCCCAGCGCGCTGGCCCAGGGCTCGGCGTTGGGGCGGCGGCCGACGGTGACGAGGATTTTGTCGGCGGCGAGGCGCTCCTCGCCGGCGGCGGTCTGGATGCGCACGACGACGCCGTCCTCGGCCTGCTCCCAGCCGAGGGCCTTGGCCTGGAGCACGACGCGAATGCCGGACTTCTTGCAGGCGCGGGCGACGAGCTTGGTGACCTCCGGGTCGAAGCCGGGGAGCAGGGAGTCCTGCGCCTCGACGACAGTGACCTCGGCGCCGACCTTGTTGAGCATCTGGCCGAGCTCGAGGCCGATGTAGCCGCCGCCGATGACGACGAGGCGACGCGGCACCTCGGCGAGGGCGAGGGCCTTCGTGCTGTCCATCACCGGCTCATCCTTGAAGGAGAAGCCGGGGATCTCGATGGGACGGGAGCCGGTGGCGAGGACGACGTGCTTCGCCTGGACGCGGACGACCGTGCCGTCGGGCTTGGTGACCTCGAGGGTGTGGGGGTCGATGGCCTTGGCCTCGCCGACCAGCTGGTCCACCTTGTTGGCCTTGAGCAGCGTGGAGACGCCGCCGGTGAGGCGCTTGACGATGGAGCCCTTCCAGGCCTGGAGCTTGCCCATGTCGAGGGTGGGGGCGCCGCCGAGCACGATGCCCATCTCGTCGAAGTTGTGGCGGGCCTCCTCGTACTTGCGGCCGGCGGTGATGAGGGCCTTGGACGGGATGCAGCCCACGTTGAGGCAGACGCCGCCCCAGTTCTCGCGCTCGATGCAGAGGGTCTTCACGCCGAGCTGGCCGAGCCGGATGGCGCAGGGGTAGCCGCCGGGGCCGGCGCCGACGACGACGGCATCGTAAGTCAGGGTGTCCATGAAAACCTCGGTTCGATGAGCAGGGGACGGGAGAGGAAAATGGGACGGGCCGCTCAGGCGGCGACAGGCAAGGGCACCGCGAGCACGGCGGCACGGCCGGCGGCGCGCAACGCGGCGACGGCGTCGCGGACGGCGTCCTCGGTGGGGGCCGCCTCCACGGCGTCGAGGCCGAAGGCCCGCGCGAGGGCGAGTGGACCGGCCGCGGATTGGGGGCCGACCGGGGCGTCCGGCCCGGCGAAGCGGTGCAGTGGGACGATGAACAGCACGCGCGCGCCGGTGAGGGCGGCGGCGTTCAGCGCCTCGGCGAAGGCGCCGGAGGCGGCCGAGGCGTCGCCGAGAATGCAGGCGACGAAGGCGTCCTCCGCGAGGGCGGCCCCGACGGCCTGCAGCGCCCGGGCGCCCGGAGACCAGGAGACGGGGGCGAGCTTGTAGGGGCGGGCGCCGGTGGCGGCGCCGGCGAGACGCTCGACCGGGCAGCCGCGGAGCACGGCCCCGACCCGGGCACGCGGGCCGGCGAACACCCAATCCCCGCGCGAGAGCCCGGTGAACACGCCGGCGATGACGGGCGCGAGCGGGCCCAGGGGCAGCTGCGCGGACGCGGGCACGAGCGGGGCGAGGGCGGCCTCGGCCGCGCCGAGGGCGGCGAGCGAGGGGGAGGCGGGGCTCATCGCAAATCCAGCAGCAGGGACTCGGGGGCCTCGAGGATGGCCTTGAGGGCCGACACGAAGCGTGCGGCCACGGCGCCGTCGATGACCCGGTGGTCGAAGGAGGGGGAGAGCCACATCATCTTGCGGGCGACGATCTGGCCCTGGTGGACCATCGGGCGCTCGTGGATTTGGTTCACGCCGAGGATGGCGACCTCCGGGTGGTTGATGATGGGGGTGGCGAAGCGGCCGCCGATGTTGGCGACGGACGTGACCGTGAAGGTGCCGCCCTGCAGCTCGGAGAGAGAGACCTTGCCGGCGCGGGTGCGCTCGGCGAGGTCGCGCATCTCAGCGGCGATCTCCAGGATGGATTTTTGGTCGACGTTCTTGATGACGGGCACGTAGAGGCCGGCCGGGGTGTCGGTGGCGAGGCCGATGTTGACCTCGCCCCGCACGACGAGCTCGAAGCGCTCCTCGTCCATCACGGCGTTGACCGTGGGGAACTCCTTGAAGACCACCCCCAGCGCCTTGAAGACGAAGGGCAGGTAGGTGAGCTTGATGCCGCGGCGCTCCGCGATGCCCTTGACCGACTCGCGCACCTCGACCAGGCGGGTGGCGTCCACCTCATCCACGTAGCAGAAATGCGGGATGGTGCGGTAGGACTCGGCCATCTTCTCGGCGATCTTGCGGCGCAAGCCGATGATGCGCACGCGCTCGTCGCCGCGGGTGGGGGCGGCGATGGGCGGGAGGGAAGGCGGGGCCTTGATCTCGCTGCCGTGGGCCGCGAAGGCGTCGATGTCGGCGCGGGTGACGCGGCCGTCCTTGCCGGAGCCGGGGACTTCGCCGATGTCCACGCCGGCGTGGCGCGCGTGGCTGCGGACGGCCGGGGTGGCGAGGGTCTTCCCGCCGGCAGCGGGTGCCGGCGCGGCGACGGGGGCCGGCGCCGGCGCGGCGACGGG
>JBEIVK010000863.1:0-1863 GCA_040373935.1 Alphaproteobacteria bacterium | reverse complement strand
GAAGTAAAGCTCGGCCACCAGTCGTCTGGGCAGGCCGCGGACGCTGCGGGCCCCGCCCAGACTTCCCAGGCGGCGCCCAGGCCGGCGTGGTGCACGCGGACCCTCCAGCCGTCCCCCGCGCCCGCCCGCGCGGCCCAACCCGGCGGGACCACCCAGCGAAGCGGCCAATCGCGGTCCTGGTAGACGCCCCCCTCGATGACGCCCGTCGCGGCCGGCACCGACGCGAGCGGGATCGGCGTGCGCGCGATGGGCGGCGCGACCCTCGCCTGACACCCCGCCAGCAGCGCCACGGCCACCGCCAACCTCCGCTGCGGCGCGCGCCCCCCGCTCACCGGGACGCCCGCCCGGCCGTCGCCCGCGACAACGCGTGCTGGTGCGCTTCCCCACCCCAGACACCGAGGAAGACCTCCTCCTCCCGTTCGCCCGCCGCGACCGCCACAGTGGCACGCCGCGCGGCGACCGGCACCTGCGCCGCGGCCGCCGCGCGCGACAGCGCCACGGACAGCGCGTCACCGGCCGGCACCACCTCGTCCACCACGCCCGCCGCGGCGGCCTCCGCCGCCGACCAGACCGCGCCTTCCAGCAAGATTCGCCGGGCCCGACGCGCCCCGACCCGCTCGACCAGCAGCGCCCCGCCACCCCACCCGGGGCTCACCCCCATCCTTCCTTGCACGAAGCCGATGCGCGCCTCGGCAGACGCGACGACAAGGTCCGCGGCGAGGAGAAGCTCGGCGCCACCCCCCAACGCCGCGCCCTCGACGGCCGCGACGACCAGGCAGGGCAGCCCCGACAGCGCGCGCGTGCACGCCGCCATGTGGCGGGCCATGGCCGCCGCCGCCGCGGGCGCCAGCAACGCCGACCGCACCGCCGCCAGATCGCCGCCCGCACAAAATGCGCCGCCAACACCGGACATCACCACGGCCCCCGGCGGATCCGCCACCAGCGCGCCCACCGCAGCGCCGAGGTCCAGCATCATGCCCGGGTCCATCGCGTTGCGCCGCCAAGGCGCATCCCAAACGAGGTGGGCCACCGCGTCCTCCCGCCGCATGCGCACGGCGCCCGCGTCCCGACCCGCCGCCGCGAGCACCGCCCGATCCGCTTCGCCCATCGCCCCTCCCTGCCAGCCGCGCCCCGGCCGAATAGACCCCAGGCAGGAGCCCCTGCCATGCCTCGCCTCCCCCTTATCGCCCTCCTCCCCGTCCTCGCCGCGTGCGGCACCGACACCTTCGCCACCGTCAAGGGCGAGCTCGACGGCGAAGCCTTCCGCCCCACGCTCTTCTACTGGGGCGGCCCGTACATCGTATTCTCCACGCAGGACGGCGACTGCATGGACGCCGCCTGGGTGCGCCGCGGCCCCGCCTTCCAGACCGACGACGAAGCCCCCACCGACGCCGACATGACGGCGCTCCTGTTCACCTACGACGTCGAAGAGGTCGTCGGCGGCGACTTCTCCGTCGAGGGCGACGCCCCCATCGACGCCCGCGTCCTGCGCGCCACCGACGGCGTGCTCACCGTGTTCCGCGCCACCGCCGGCGGCCTCGTCGTGGACCCGATCGACAGCGCCGAATCCCCCGCAACGGGCAGCTTCGAACTCATCTTCGACGAGGGCACCCTCTCCGGCGACTTCGAGGTGGAGTGGTGCAACAACATGAAGGACCGCAACTGACGCGCGCTGGGCAGCCGCCGGGGCGCCTGCCGGGCCGTCGGCCCGGCACCCGGTCTCTGCGGCGGGTCGCGGCGCCGCCGCTCCGTGCTTCGCACCGCCCCTCCGGGGCGCCGCCTTCGGCCCGTGGCGCGCTGGCGCCACCGCACGGGCCACCCCGGAGGCCCCGCTGATCCGCGGGCTCGCGCTCACTCCCGCTG
>JBEIVK010000630.1:0-2792 GCA_040373935.1 Alphaproteobacteria bacterium | reverse complement strand
CGCGGAGGGGCCCCGCCGCGGCCCTCACTGCACGACCCAGTCCCGGACCCAGGTGAAAAAGCCGAACGGATGCACGGCGACGTTCTTCACATTGCTGCGGAACGCGGCGTAGCTGTCCAACGTCCACAAGAAGACCATGGGCCGCCCCTGCGCGATCTTGCGGTGCGCGGCCTGCAGGGCCTGTCGGCGCGCTTGCGGGTCGGTGGCGTCGCGTGCCGCGTCGAGCAGGCGGTCCACCTCCGCGTCGGCGTAGCCCAGCGGATTTCGGCTGCCGCGGCTGTGGAACTGCTCGCGGATGTCTTCGTGGCGGTCGAAGGACCACTGGCTGAGCAGAAGCTCGAAGCTGCCGGCCGCCACCCGCCCCCGCCACGCGGCCTCGTCGACGAACTCGAGCTCCAGGCCGATGCCGTGGGCGCGGAGCTGCGCCTGGAGCTGGACGAGCACCTCCTGCGCCGCCTCCAGGTTCCGGTGGGTGAGCACCCGCACCTGGAGCGGCACGCCGCCCCGTTCCCAGCCGCCGCTCGCCCGCGTGTAGCCCGCGTCTTCGAGCAGCCGGGTGAGGCGCGACGGATCCGGGCGGTCCAGCGGCACATCGTGCGCGTACCACGGGCTCGCCGGGACGAAGGGCCCGCTCAGCCGGCGCCCGGTGCCGATGGGCGCGAGCAGCGCATCGACATCCATGGCGACGGCCACCGCCTCGCGGACCCGTGCGTCGGTGAAGCGCGGGTCCTTTAGATTAAAGCCGAGGTACCACCAGGCGTTGGTCTGGTACGGGTAGAGCACGACGTTGCGTTGCGCTTGCAGCAGCGCGAGGTCTCGCGGCAACACGCGGACCAGGCACTCCAGCCCTTCGTAGAGCAGCAGTCGGGCCTGGTACGCGCGGTCGCTCACCTCCCGCAGCGCCAGCTCGGGCAGGGCGGCGGGCGTCGGGTCGACCGTGGAGCGGACCATGGAGATGCTGCCGTCGTCTTCGAAGCGCCGCAGCTCGAAGGGCCCAGTCCCCACCGGGTGACGGTGAAACGCGCTGTCGCGCGGCACCGCCGGCCCCGAGAAGCCGTGGCGCGGCAGAATCGGAAAGGTGAGGCGCGCCGCCGGATCTGCGATGGGCGCGGTGAACCGCAGGCGGACCGTGGTTCGGTCCACGGCGCGGGCCTCCGCGATGAACGCGACCCGCCCGGCGAGGGTGGCGCGGGTCTCTGGATGCTGGGCGGCCGCCACGGTGAAGGTGACGTCCTCCGCCGTGACCGGGCGCCCGTCGTGCCACTGCCGCCCGGCGGCGAGGCGAACGGTCGCGCCGCGGAGGTCCGGGTCTACCGTGATGCCGCTGGCCAAGCGCGGCACGACGCGCAGCTCGCGGTCCTCCGAGAACAGGCCCTCGAACAGCAGCTCGTCGAGGCGGGCTTCGGCCATTGTCGTCGTGAACAGCGGGTTGACGACCAGCGGCGCGCGGTCCTCTGCGTACCGGAACGGGCCCGCGATGGCGGCCGCGAGGAGGCCGGGAAGGAGCAGCGGCGGCATGGAGACGCTCATGGGGCAAAAGAAAGGCCGTCTCGCCCGATGCTCTCAGTCGCCGCGGCGTCGGCGACTGCTTCGCGGACCGGGGCGAGCACCGGGACCGCCTCCGCGAGCGGAAAGAGCGCGTCGAGGGCGGCGCGGGGCTGGCCGACCGCGAGCGCCTCGGCGGCCTCCGCGGCAAGAAGCAGCGGGGGACGCGCCGGCCCTGGCCCCCGCCCGTCCTGGGCGTCCACGCCCCAGGCCAGCACCCGCGCGCCGTGGCCGCGCGGGGCGGCCTCCCATGCGGCGGCGACGACCTGGGCGCGCCACACGGACAGCAGGCGCAGATCGGCGACCAGCGCCGCCCCCGGGCCGGCCTCGGCGGGACGCGCCGCGAGGGCAGCGTCGAGCGCCGGGAAGTCGACGTCCGGGTCGCCCGTCCAGCCGAGCGCGCGGAGGGACGGGCCGGCGAGGGGGGCGTCGACGTCCGCCACGGACCACGCCGCCGAGAAGGGCAACGCCGCCTCCGGTGGGAGCGCGGGGACCGGGCGCGCGGCGAGGGTGGAGAGCACCAGCGGGTCGCGATGCCCGCCGCCCGCCCCCACCCACAGCGGGTCTGGACAGGCGCCGGCCAAGTCGCCCAGGGCGCCCCCGCTCCGAACGGCCAGATGGGCCGCGACACATGCGCCGATGGGCCCCGCGAGCTGGCCCAGCGCCTCCAGCCCGCCGGACCCGAGGGCCCCTGCCGCCGCGGCCAACGGGTGCCCCGCCGGGAGCGCGACCGCCGCCGGGCGCTCGCCCCAGCCCGCTGCGCCCAAGGCCTCAAAAAAGCGAGCCTCGTCGCTCTTTTGGGTGGACGCCACCCGCGCGAGCCCTGGACGAAGCGCCCGGGCGACCCGCGCCAACTCCGCGGCCGCCCGCGCCGCGGGCGGCCCTTCCGCGGCGGTGGCGGCCCAGAGATCGCCCCGGTGCAGGGCGGCCCAGCCGTCCCGGTGGGCCCCAACGGCGGCGTCGAACGCGGCGGGATCGGCCTCCATCGCGTCGACCCACCCCGGCGGCAACGGCCGGCCGGGCAACGCCGGCGGGCCGGCGCACGCGAGCAGGAGCAGCGCCAGCATCATTCGCCCTCGTGGGTGGCCCCGGAGGTCCCGGCTGCCGTCGCGGCGCCGAGCGCACCCCGCCCCAGCGCCCCGGCGTCCACGCGGAGGGTCTCCGGGATGAGCGTGATGGGCGGCAGCTCCACCCGCCCACGCGGGTAGCGCGCGGGGACCTGGGCGAGGTGAAACCCGGGGCGAATG
>JBEIVK010000367.1:0-4490 GCA_040373935.1 Alphaproteobacteria bacterium | reverse complement strand
CGCGGCCCCGGCAGCCGGCGCCGCAGCAGCCCCGAGCCGGCTGCGCGCCGCGTACACTGGGTTCGCTTCTTCTGCGCTGAGGAGCGGATCCTCGCTGAGGTCATCTGCGAAGGGCAGCGCGTGCTCGGGCCGGCGCGGGGGATCCACCCAGCGCACGGGGGCGCTCGGCGGCGCGCGTGGCGGCGCGGCCGGCGCCGCGGGCGGCGGGTCGTCGAGGAGGAGCAGGGCGGGGTCGCCGTCGAACAGGCGGGAGCGGCTCATCGAAGGGCTTCCTCCAACTCCCAGGGCCAGTCGCCGCTGTGGGCCAGCGCGGCGCCCAGCTCGCGCCAGGATGGATCCAGGGACAAGCACAGGCCGCGCCAGGACGCGCGCGACACGAGGATGCGTGCGCGCACGAGGGCGTTCACCGCGCGGCGCAGGCGGGCCTGATCGGCCGGCCCGAGGCCACGCAGGAGGTTGTCGGCGCGGGTGCCGCGCTCTCCGACGGCGTCCTTGTCGACGAGGCGCCGCAGCGCGCCGGTGACCAGCGCGCGGGACCGCGCAGGGTCTTCGGCCGGGAGCACGACGCCCTCCCACCAGTGCTCGACGCCGGCCCACGCGGCGATGCGGGCCGGGTCGCCGGCGGAGAGCCGGAGATCCGCGGGAAGCTCGCCGCGATGGCCGAGCATGCGCGCGAGGTCCAGGGGGTGGAGGCCCAGGCCGGACGCCACTTCGTCGAGGGAGGGACGCCGCTCAGGCAGCATGCGGTCCGCCTTCGAGCACGGCGGGCTCCAGCCAGGCGCCGTAGAGCTCGATGGCCGCGGCGCGCAGCTCGCGGGCGTCGTCGTTGAGGGCGTCCAGCCCGGCGGCGAGGGCGCCGCGCAGGTCTCCCTGCACGTCGTTGTCGGCCAGCCAAACCTGGATGGCGAGCAGTCCGCCGCGGTCCGTGAAGCGCATCGGCGCGTCTTCTGCGCCGACATCCCGGAGGGACTCGGCCAGCACCGCGACGACCCGCCACGCGAGGCGGGCGCAGAGGTCGTCTCCGTGGGCGCGCCAGTCCGACCACACCGTCGCCGGCACGGGCAGCACGACCGCGAGCGCGGTGGGCGGGCCCGCGGAGGGCTCCAGGCTCATCACGGCGGCGACCGCGAGCGTGTCGCCCGGCGGCGCCTCCTCGAGCGCGGCCTCGGCCACGGGATGCAGCGCGTCGATGCGGGCTTGGACCTGGGCGCGGCGCTGTTCGATGGCCCGCTCCCAGGCGTCGGGGAGGCCGGCCCCCGCGCCGGCGAGCGTGGCGCCGAGGTCGTCCAGCTCGGCCCGAAGCGCGGGGTCGGACTCCGTGGCGAGGGCGCGGGCCCGGTCGGCGCGGGCGGCCGCGAGCTGCGCGCCCCGGGCCTCCAGGGCCGCCCGATCCACGGATAGGCCCGACCACACCGCCGCGCGGGTGCGCGCGTCGTCCTCTTCGGAGAGGTCTGGCGCCTCGGCGGCGGCGAGGGCGGCCTCGGCCTCTGCGAGCCGGAGCTTCAAGCGGCTGATCTCGGCGCGCAGCCGCTCGGCCTCGGGCCCGGACTGACGCTCTGCAGCCTCCCGCCATGCCGCGACGGCCTCCAGCCCGGCCACGACGCCGAGGGCCGGGGTGTTCACGGGCATGCGTCCGGGGACCAGAGCCCGGCGCCGGCTGCGGCCGCAGCGTCTTCGGCGGCGCGCATCTGGGCGTCGTACCGGACATCTTCGGCGACCGGTTCGTCGTAGACCGTGGCATAGCCGGCGCGGACGATGAGCTCGTTGAAGAGCACGGAGAAGCTGCCGTCTTCGGCGACGCCCTCGACGCCGAGCGCGGCGATGAGCGGGGCGAGGCGGTCCGTCGGGTCCCCGGTGATGCGCAGCCAAGCGAGCGTGCGCCCGTAGATGTCGGTGCACTCGGTGTCGAAGGAGACCGTGACCTCGCGCCCCACGAGCGCGTCTTGGGTGAAGGCGGCGGCCTCGTCCCCGTAGCACTGCGCGGGGGTGCCCGAATGGGCGATCTCTGGTGCGGCCACGCCGAGCATGCGGATGCGCTCGCCCTCACCGCAGGTGCCGATGTCCACCGTGTCGCCGTCGAGCGCGCAGGCCACCGTCGCCGTGCGCTCCGGGGCGCACCAGGTGGCACCGAGCAGCTCCATCTTCTCGATGGGAGAGGCGCAGGCGGGGAGGAGTACGGGGAAGACCATAGCCGGGAGGGGCCGCATGCCGGCATGGTAGCACCGCCGCGCCGCGAATGGTACGGTTTGCGGCATGGCCCCCCGCGCTGCCCGCGACCCGGCCGTGCTCGCCGCGGCCCCGCCTGCCCCGGAAGGCCCCGGCCCGGGGGCCGATTGGGTGGTCGCCGCCCGGGGGCTCGGCAAGCGCTTCGACATCTACCCCTCGGACCGCAGCCGCGTCCTGGAGTTCCTCGGCAACCGCGCGCACCACGCGAGCCACTGGGCCCTGCGCGGCCTGGACTTCGAGGTGCGCCGCGGGCGCTCCTTCGGCGTCGTCGGCCCCAACGGCGCCGGCAAGTCCACGCTGCTCAAGATGATCGGCGGCATCACCCGGCCCACGGAAGGGCACCTCGAGCTGCGCGCCTCCCTCTCCACGCTCCTGGACCTCGGCCTCGGCTTTCACCAAGACTTCTCGGGCCGCGAGAACATCCGGCTGAACTGCGCCCTGCTCGGCATGCAAGACGACGAGATCGACGCGCGCATCCCGGAGATCATCCGCTTCGCCGAGCTGGGCGACTTCATCGAGCACCCGGTCCGCACCTACAGCGCCGGCATGAACCTCCGCCTGGGCTTCGCCATCGCCGCCCACACGGACGCGGAGATCTTCCTCGTCGACGAGGTCTTGGCCGTCGGCGATCAGTACTTCCAGCGGCGCTGCATCCGGAAGATCGAGGAGTTCCTGTCGCAGGGCCGCACCATCATCCTCGTGAGCCACGATCTCCACGCCGTCCGCTCCCTCTGCGACGACGCCCTGTGGCTGGACCAGGGCGGCGTGCGCGCGCTGGGCCCCGCCCGCGAGGTGGTGGACCGCTACCTCGACGTCGAGCGCGAGCGCGCCGCCGGGCCGGGCGTGCGGGCGGCGGCTCCCGCTCCGGCGCCGGTGGGCCCGCCGCGGCCGCGCGTGGTCCCCACCTTCTCGGGCCCCGCGGAGGACCCTGCGGTGCGCGCCGCGGTCGCCCGGGCCTGCGCCCTGCCCGACGCCGAGGCGCTGTGGGCCTCGCCCACGGAGACCGGCGCCTTCGACATCACGGACGGCGACACGCCCATCGTCCAAGGGAGCGGCGAGGTGCGCGTTCTGGCGGTGCGCCTCGTCGATGGCGACGGGCAGGTGCGCACCGCCTTCCGCACCGGGGAGGACTTCACGGTCGCCGTCACCTTCCGGACGACCGAGCCCGTGCCCAACCCCATCTTCGGCGCGGCGCTGTTTCGCAGCGACGGCGTGTACGTGCATGGGCCGAACACGCGCTTCGATGGCGTGCTCGCGGGCACCTACCACGGCATCTACACTTACTTCGTGCGCTGGCCGGGCCTCGCGCTGCTGTCGGGCCGCTACCGCGTGAGCGTCGCCGTCTTCGACCAGTCCCACCTGAAGCCCCACGTCTGGCACAACCAGCTGTATGACTTCGAGGTGCTCGCCGACGTCGAAGATCACGGGCTCGTCCGCCTCCCGCACGAGTGGGGGCTCCTCACGCACATCGAGGGCCGGCGCGGCCCGTGAGGCGGGTGCTGCTGCTGGGGTCCGGTCCTGCGCCGGGGGCGGGGGCCGTGGCTGACTTTGCGGCCTTGCGGGCCTGGGCCTTCGCGCGGGCCTTGCGCGGGGCGGGCCATGCCGTGCGGGTGGTCTGGATCACCGCGGCGGGGGAGGCGGGCGCCGGCGCGGCGGGCGACGACGCGGTCCTCACCCCCGCGGAGGCCCTGGCGGCGGGGCCGGTGGAGGCGCTGGGCGCGTCGGCCGAGGTGGTCGTCAGCGCGGGCCCGCACCTGCCGGGGCGCGTGGCCGCGCGCGTGGCGGGGGCGCGGCCGTGGTTCGCCGACGTGCCGGGGGATCCGTTCGCCGAGGCGCAGGCCCTCGCGAGCCGTGGCGCGCTCTCGCCGGAGGGCTGGGCGGACGCCGTGCGGGCGGCGCGGGCGGTGCTCGCGCGCGCCGACCGTCTGTCCGCCATCTCTGCTCCCCAGGCGGACGCCCTCCGCGGGCAGCTCCTCGCCGCGGGGCGCGCGCGCGAGGGCCCAGCGCCGGTGTGTTGCGTGCCGAACGTGTACGCCTTCCCGCAGCCCGCGGCGGCGCCTCGGGTCCGCGCCCCCGGTGCGCCCTTGCGGGTCCTGGTCGCCGGCACGCCCAACGCGTGGCTCGACGGCGACGCGTTGGCCGCTGGGCTGGACGCTGCCCTGCGCGCGCGGGCGGGGCTCTCGGTGCTCGTGACGGCGACGCGTTGGCCGCTGGGCTGGACGCTGCCCTGCGCGCGCGGGCGGGGCTCTCGGTGCTCGTGACGG
>JBEIVK010000775.1:0-2154 GCA_040373935.1 Alphaproteobacteria bacterium | reverse complement strand
CGGGCGCGCGGGGCGGGGCGCGCGAAGCTCGGCGTCCAGCGCCGCGTCGGCCACCGGATCTCCCGGGTGGCCGGCCGCGCTCACGGCCCCGCGCGCCAGGTTGCCGAGGCGCTTGATGAAGCTCACGCGCCCTCCGCCGGCACGGCCGCCCCGGCGCGCAAGCGGTGCAAGGCGCGGCTGACGAGCACGCCCGCCATCTGCCGCCGCCAGCCGACGTCTCCGTGCACGCTGCCTTGCGGGCGCGTGCGGGCGACCACCGTGGCCGAAATCTCGGCGATGACGGCGTCGGAGAGGGGCTCGCGGGCGAGGGCGTCGATGCCGGCGATGGCCTTGGGCTGCGGGTTGACCGCCCCGATGACCACCTCCAGGTCCGGCGCCATGGCGCTGGGGCCGGCGCCCTCGAAGGTGCCGCGGATGGCGACCGAGAGCTGGGGGAAGTCGATGGAGCCGCGGGTGCGGAGCTTCTGGTAGGAGGCGCGGGTGCCTGCCGCCGGCAGCGGCACCTCGACGTGGGTGAGGACCTCACCCTTCTCCAGCTTCAGGTGATCCATCCCGTTGAAGCGGTACAAATCACGGATTGGCAGGCGGCGCTCTCCGGCCGGCCCGAGGAAGCGCAGCGTGGCACCGAGGCTGAGCAGCACGGGCACCGTGTCCGACGACTGGGTGGCGACGCAGGTTTTCGGCCCGCCGACCACATGGCACCAGGTGCCCTCGGCCTTGAGGCAGTGGCCCAGGGCCTTTCGCCACTCGGCCGTCTGGTTGTAGTAGAGGCACCGGGTGTCGAGCAGCACGTTGCCGCCCAGCGTGCCCATGTTGCGGATCTGCGGGCCCGCGACGCAGCCGGCCGCCGCCGCCAGCGAGGGGAGCGCCGAGAGCCCCGAGAGCGCCCGCAGCGTGGTGCCCGCGCCGATGGTGACCACGCCGTCGCCCACCGACCAGCCTGCGGGCAGGGCCCCGCCGAGGCCAATCACCGTGCGGGGCCGGACGATCCGGTGCTTGAGGTTGGGCAGGAGATCGGTGCCGCCAGCCAGAAAGACCGCGTCCGGCCGGTCCTGGACCAGGGCCACCGCCTCTTCGGGGGAGCGGGCGGGCACAAAGCCAAAACCATCCATCCGCAGCACGCGCACCTCGCCCCGGCGACTTAACCGATCCCGCGCGCCGCCGGGGCTCGACGGCGGCGCGGCGGGCGGCTAGCGCTGGCCCACGGAGGCTCGATGGCCCTGCACCTCGTGACGCACTCGGGTCCTTTTCACGCGGACGACGTCCTCGCCGCCGCGCTGCTGCGGCACGCGGTGGACCCGGCGTTGTCCATCGAGCGCACCCGCGACGCCGCCCGCATCGCGGCGGCCGATGTCGTGGTGGACGTGGGCGGCATCTTCGATCCGGCCTCCCTGCGCTTCGACCACCACCAGGCGAGCTACACCGGGCCGCGCAGCTCGGCGGGGATGGTGCTGGACTGGTTGGTGGACAGCGGGCGCGTGTCGGCGCGAGACGGCGCGCGGCTGCGAGAGGGGCTGGTCGACTACGTGGACGACGTGGACAATGGCCGGCGAACGCCGGCGCCGGGCGTTCCCTGCTTCGCTGGGCTGGTGGCGGCCCTCGCGCGCACCGGCGGGAGCCGCGGGGACCACGACGCGGCCTTCGCCGTGGCGGTCGGGATGGCGGAGGCCCTGCTGCGCGGGACCTTCGATGGCTTCGCCGAAGAAGACCGCGCGGAGGCGGTCGTCGTGGCGGCGATGGAGGCGGCGGCCGCCGCCGGCAGCAACGCGATGGTGCTGGGCGAGTATGTGCCCTGGAAGCCTGCGTACTTCGCGCATGGGGGCGCCTCGCACCCGACCGACACGGTGCTTCACCCGGGGCCCGACGGCGCGTGGCGGGCGGCGGCCATCCCGCCGGCCCTCGACAGCTTCGCGCAGAAGCGGCCGTTGCCGGAGGCCTGGGCCGGCCTGACGGACGACGCGCTGGCCGCGGCTTGCGGCGTGCCGGGCGCGCGCTTCTGCCACAAGAACCGCTTCATCTGCGTCTTCGACACCTTCGAGCACCTCGTCGCGGCGCTGGCCCACGCCGGGCACCTCGTGGGCCCGCTGCCGCAGCAGGGCTGAGCGGGCGCGGCGGGCCCGCGGGGCGCCGCGCCAGGGAGACCGGAGGGCGCCG
>JBEIVK010000559.1:0-3195 GCA_040373935.1 Alphaproteobacteria bacterium | reverse complement strand
TTCCGCGCCGCCATCGACGCCCTCGGCGCCGCCGCCCGCTGCCGCATCGCCCTCGGCCTGCTGCCCGACGGCCGCTGGCTCGGCGGGGACCCGGCCGCCCTCCTGCCGGCCGCCCTCCCCCTGCTCGCGCCCTTCGTCCCCACCGATCGCACCTACGCGGCCGCCGTCCTGCGCGTGCCCACCGCCAAGGCCAGCTCGGCCTACCAGGCCAGCCGCGCCGCCACCTACCTCGGCCTCTCCCCGGCCCCGCCCCTGCCCGCCGGCGCCCCGCTCTACGTCGAGGCCGCCTGCCCCGAGGGCCTCGGCGCCGAAGCCGGCTTCGTGCGCGCCCTCGCCTCCTGCCCGCCGCCCTGGTCTGCCCTGCTCGACGGCCCGGAGCCCACGGGCCCCGGCGCCCAGCGCGCCGTCATCCTCGCCCTGCTGGCCCGCCGCCACCCGCTCGTCTTTTGCGCCGTGGACGACCCGGCGCCCCTGCGCGCCGTCGGCCTCACCGCCACCCGCGCGCCCGCCCCCCGCGGCCCCGACGTGCTCGTGGTGGACGCGCCCTTCCACCGCATCCCGCAGGCCGCCTCAGCCCCGGCTTGAGGCCCCGAGCGGCCCGCCCGCGTTCCACCAGTGGAACAGCGCCGCCACCACCAGCGCGTGCGTGATCTCCCCGCGCGCCACCATCCCCGGAAGGTCCGCCGCCGGCACCTCCCGCACCGCGATCTCCTCGGTGCCGTCCATGTGCGGCGCGCCCTGCAGGGTCACGCCCGTCACCAGCAGCGTGCCGCAGCGGTTGGTCTGGAAGGCCGGGTTTGGCTCCACCACCCCGATGAGCCGCGCCTCCCCGCCGCCGTAGCCCGTCTCTTCGGCCAGCTCGCGCAGCCCAGCCGCCACGAAGTCCTCGCCCGGGTCCACCATGCCGCCGGGGATCTCCACCGTCACCGCCCCGCTGCCGTGGCGGAACTGCTCGACCAGCACGACCGCGCCGGCCGCCGTCACGGCCACCACGTTCACCCAGTCGGCGGCCGACACCACCACGAAGTCCCCGGCCTTCGCCGGATCGGACGCGCTGCGCGCCCGCCGCCGCCGCAGCGACAGGATGCGCGTCTCGAGCAGGGGGGATTCGCTCTCGGTGATCCAGGGCAGCAGCGGCATGCATCCCCCTAGCCCGTCCCACCCCGCGGCGCGCCCCGCGCGGTTAGCCCCCCGCCATGACCCGCGCCCTCCTCCCCGCCATTCCCGCCCTGTCCGGCTGCGTCTTCCTCGCCCGCGACTTCCCCGCGCGCATGGACTTCCCCATCCGCGACGCCGCGGTCTACACGCCGCCGCCCGACTCCAGCGCCCGCCTGCGCGTCATGGCCTGGAACGTGAAGTACGGCGCCGGCCGCATCGACTTCTGGTTCGACACCTGGGGCGACACGGTCATCATGGAGGCCGACACGGTCGAGGCCAACCTCGCCGCGGTGCGCGCGCAGGTCCGCGCCTTCCAGCCCGACGTCCTGATGGTCTCCGAGATCGAGGTGGGCTCCAAGCGCTCCGCCTACATCGACATGGTGGACGTCCTCCTCAACGACCCCACCCTCGGCTTCAACCACGCCGCCTACGTCCCCAACTGGGACGTCGAGTACGTCCCCG
Organism: Alphaproteobacteria bacterium; assembly: GCA_040373935.1. Taxonomy (GTDB): domain Bacteria; phylum Myxococcota_A; class UBA796; order UBA796; family UBA2385; genus JBEIVK01. Next base: position 1,575 of record JBEIVK010000559.1, on the reverse strand, counting down.
ACAACGGGCTCGGCAAGGTGGACATGGGCAACGCCGTGTTCTCGCGCTGGCCCATCACCCGCAACACCCGCGTGGACCTCGGCCCCATCGAGGAGCAGGACGCCCTCACCCAGTACTTCTACCTGGACCGCAACATGCAGCGGGTCCACATCGACCTCCCGACCGGCCCGCTCGTCGTCCTCAACAACCACCCGGACGCCTACTCCACCGACGGCACGAAGCTCCGCCAGGTCCAGCAGATCTTCGACGAGGCGCTCACCGTCGACGAAGACCTCATCGTCGGCGGGGACCTCAACTGCGTGCCCCCCGGCTCGCTGCGCCTCTCCGGCTTCGCCGACGACCCGACGGAGGCCGCCGGCCGCGGCACCTCCGTGGTGGACTACATCGGCGAAGAAGACGTGCTGCAGCCCTGGTTCGACACCTGGGAAGAAGCCCTCGAAGAAGACAAGGGCGACGGCCGCCTCAGCTTCGCCGCCTACGCCGCCGCCACCGACGAGGCCGCCCAGGCCGAGTGGTTCACCCACTCGATCAAAAAGGACGTGCGCTGGACCCGCCGCCTCGACTACCTCTTCGCCAACGCCCCCTGGGAGGCCGGCTGGGTCGTGGGAGATCCGGACGACGGCCCCGGCGGCCCCACCGGCCCCGCCCTCCCGGACCCGATGACGCTCTCCGACCACGCCGCCGTCTGGGGCGTCCTGGTGCTCGAATGATCGCCGCCCTCGCCGCCCTCCTCGCCGCGGCCGCCCCCGCCGCCGCCCGCCCGCTGCCGCCCGACGCCCCGCCCCTGTTCTCGGGCGCCGGCACCCCCTGGTCCATCGGCCCCCGCCACGGCGCCGTCGGCCTCTTCCGCCCGCTCACCCTCGGCCTCGGCGACACGACCGACCTCACCGTCCAGACCACCGCCGTCGTCGGCCTCCTCGCCCCGCGCGTCGAGGCCAAGCGCACCCTCTGGGCCGACGGCCCCTTCGCCGCCGCCGCCGCCGTCGAGGCCGCCCTCCCCACCGCCGGCCTCCGCCGCTTCCAGGAGGGCTTCGTCCAGCCCATCGCCTCCGACCAGACGATCCCCTGGGCCCCCATCGTCGGCGCCACCGGCCTCGTCGGCTGGCGCGACGGCCCCCTCACCGCCGCCGTCGGCCTGCGCGTCCGCACCGCCATCGGCGCCGGCGCCGGCACCCTCACCCAGCAAGACCTCGTCTGGCTGGACCCGGCCATCGCCCCCCTCACCGAAGGCTGGTCCCTCCAGCCCCAGGTCCGCCTCGACTACGCCCCCAACCCCCGCTGGCTCCTCACCGCCGCCGGCCGCGCCGAGCTCGCCGCCGGCCCCGAGCTGTCCGGCCGCCTCTTCGCCCTGCGCGCCCTCCGCCCCCACCTCGCCGCCGGCTTCGGCCTCTCCGGCGCCCTCGCCCGCGAGTCCTGGGGCTGGACCTGGCCCGCCGTCCTCCCCGTCAACGCCCTCCCCACCTTCGATCTCCAAGGCCGCTGGTAGGCCCGCCACCCCACCACCCGGCCCGTTCGGGGGCCTGCCGGCCGCGGCGCCGCCGCGCCCGGCACCGGGCCCTCCCGGCCGGTCGGCGC
>JBEIVK010000254.1:0-5736 GCA_040373935.1 Alphaproteobacteria bacterium | reverse complement strand
TTGCCCGTGTAGACGAGCACACGCCCCGCGCGGCCGTCTCGCTCCGGGGCGCCGACCACGACCTCGCCGAAGCCGTCGCCGTTGGCGTCCCCGAGGTGGGCGACGGCCCAGCCGAAGGCCTCGGCCGCTTGGCGGCCGACGCGGGTCGCGATGGCCGGCGTGAGCACCGGGTCCACCACGAGGGGATGGCGCGCCGCGCCCGGCTCCACGACGATCTCGGCCTGCACGCCGTCATGCGCGAGCGAGGCCGGAACGGGCCTGCCATCGGCGTCCCAGACGCGGAGGCCGCCGTAGGTCCAGGCGTCTCCGCCGCGCCACAGCCGAAGCCCGCCGGGGATGGCCTCGACGCGGGTGGTGTCCAGGCCGACGGGAAGGCGCAGCGGGCCGGGACCGACGGGCGCCGGCACCGTGAAGCCGTGGCGGAGCCCGCGGGGCGTCGGGACCCACCACTCCGCCCAGCGCGGGCCGGTGAAGCCCTCCCCGCAGCCGAACCCGGCCGGCGCGCACACGGGCCCGGCGACGGCGAGCGGATCAGCAGGGCGAACCTCGAAGCCCTGCAGATGAAGCGCGCGGGCGCCCGCCTCCGTGGGGGCGGGCCCCGTGTCGGCGCCGGGCGCACCGCAGCCCGCCGCGACGATCAGCCCCGCCAGGGTCCGCTTCATGCCCGCCTCCGCGACCACCTTAGCGCAGCGGCGGCATCCGAACGACCCGCATCAGGCCTCGAGGGCCTCCACGCCCGGCTTAAACTCCGCGTAGACGTAGACCTCGGCCTCGACGTCCCCGAGGTACTGCTCGATGAGCGGGCGGACGTCCGCCCAGTCCAGCCCGCCGACGCCGGTGGCGACGCGCGGCAGGGCGACGCTGCGCAAGCTCTCCGCCAGGATGATGTGCCGAAGCTCCTGGAGCGCATGCCGGACATGGCTGATGGTGGCTCTGCCCGGGTGGCCCTGGTGGTGGTCCGGCCCCTCCTGGGTGAGGAGGTTGATCACCCGCACCCCGGGGCCGCCCCAGGACCACGCGCCGCCGGGCTTCGGATGGTGCGTGTGGCAGAAGTGGCGGAAGTCCTTGTACATCGACGGCCAGTTCTCGCGGAGCTTGCGCGCGAGCCCCTGCCCGAAGTCATCGTCCGGGGCGACGCCGTGCGCGATGGCCTGCGCTTTGCTGAGGAGAATGTCACCGGACACTTCGTGGATCATGGTCACTCCCTGCGGGGGAGCATGGCCACTGCAACACGCGTGCCAAGGCGGCCGCGCCGCGCCCCCCGCAGGCGGGGCCGGGCGTCCCGGGGCAGAACCGTGTCGGAACAGGGTTAGGCCCCCAGGTGGCGTCGGGCACAGGGCCCCGGCGCGCTGTGGGGGAAGACACATGCGCCTGTACGGCTGGCTCCTGGTGTCCGCGTGCCAAGCGCCGCCCGCAGACTCCGCGGCGGCGGGCGCCGGGCCGCGCGCCTGCAACGGGCACCCGACGCTCTGCGCGCGCCCGCTCACCGAGATCACCCTTCCCGGGACCCACAACAGCATGTCGAACGCCGACGCGGGCTGGGTGGCCCCGAACCAGCCGCACGGCATCTCGCGCCAGCTCGCGGACGGGGTGCGGGCGTTGATGCTCGACACCTACGAGGAGGACGGCGAGCTCCTGCTCTGCCACGGCTACTGCTCGCTCGGGTCCCAGCCCTTGGCCGACGGCCTCGCCGAGATCCGCACCTTCCTCGACGCCCACCCCGACGACCTCATCGCGATCATCTTCCAGGACGCCATCCCGGCCGCGCGCACGGCCGAGGCGATGGAGGCCGCCGGCCTCGCGGGGCGGGCGATGATTCCGGGGCCCGCGCTCACGACGACGCCGCTGGGCGCCTGGCTGGACGACGGTGTGCAGCTCCTCGTCGGCCTGGAGGCGGGCGGGCCGCCGCCGGACTGGCTGCCGAACGCCTGGGACGTCTGGGTCGACACGCCCTACAGCTTTGCCTCCGTGGACGCGTTCTCGTGCGCGGTCAACCGCGGCGCGCCGGACAACCCGCTCACCCTGGTCAACCACTGGATCTCCGACCCGCTGCCCCGCCCCGAGAACGCCGTGCTGGCCAACGCCGAGTCCGTGCTCGAGGGGCGCGCCCGCGCCTGCGCGTCCGCCTGGGGCCGCCCCGTCAACATCCTCGCGGTCGACTTCTACACGACGGGGGACCTCTTCCCCGTGGTGCGGGCGCTCAACGGGATAGACGGCCGGCCGGAGTGAGGATGGACCCGAGCCTCGACGCCCTGATGCGCGCCACCAAGTTCGTCGGGCTGCTGTTGCTCGGGGCCGGCGCCGCCGGGGCGCTCGCCCCTACGCCCCTCGCGGCGCGCCAGCGCGCGGTGCACCGCGTCTTCACGGCTGGCTTCCTGCTCACCTGGCTCGGCGGCTGGGCCATGGCGCGCGCCCAGGGCGTTCCGCTCGGCGCGCCGTGGGTGCTGGGCGCGATGGCAGGCTCTCTGGCTGCCTTTCAGTCGCTGGCGTGGGTCGTGGAGGCCGAGTCGCGGCCGCAGCGCGCGGCCGGCGCCGTCGCCGCGGGGGGCTTGCTGCTCGCCGTCGGGCTGATGGTCTGGCGCCCGGGAGCCCTCGGATGACCCCGGCCCCCGCCTCCGGTCCGCGGGCCTGGTTCCTCGCCGTCGCGCGGGCCGAGGGCCTCTCGCTGCTGCTGCTCATGGGCGTGGCGATGCCGCTCAAGCGCCTCGCCGGCATCCCCGAGCCCGTGTCCTGGGTGGGCTGGGTGCATGGGATGCTCGTCTTCGTGTACCTGATCGCCCTCGGCAGCGTGCGCCGGGTCGATGGCTGGTCCCTGCCGCGCTGCGCCGCGGCATTCGCCGCGTCTCTCGTCCCCTTTGGCACCTTCGCCTTCGAGCGCTGGCTCGCCCGCACCGATCCGCGCGCGCCCGCCGGGTGACGGCTCCGTGGCACCGCGCCGGCGAGACTCGACAGGTCCCGCCGCGCAGGCGTACAATCCTCCTGCGCAGGCGCCCGGCCCGCGCGGAGCCCCGATGAAGTCGCACGCCTCCCCCCGCACCGCCCCGTCTGTCGCCCCTGCCCAGCGCCGCGCAGCGCCGTCTGCTGGCGCCAGCAACGCCGATGCCGCCGCCGCGCTCGGGGGCACCGCCCGGGTCCCGGCCGAGATGGAAGCCGCCTTCGGGGCTGACTTTTCGGATGTCCGCATCCGGCTCGACGGCGCAGCCGCCCAGGCGGGCGCGCTCGCCTACGCGCAGGGCAACGAGATCCACTTCCAGCCGAGCGCCTGGGCGCCCGACACCCGCGCCGGCCAGGAGCTGCTCGGCCACGAGCTGGCCCACGTCGTCCAGCAGCGCGCCGGGCGCGCCGGCGGCCCGCAGCACGCCGGCCGCATCGACGGCGATCCGTCCCTGGAGGCCGAGGCGGACCGCATGGGCGCGAAGGCGGCGGCCGGGCAGGCGGTCTCCATGCCCGGCCAAGCGGCCGGCGCGCGCCCGAAGGCCGTCTCCGGCGCGCCCATCCAGCGCTACGCCGTGCAGCGCGGCCAGGGCGGAGACATGCGGGTCTCCGAGGACGGCCGGATGGCCGTGATGGAGGGCTACCCGAACCACCAGTTCTGGGCGGACGCCGCGATGATCTCGTCGTCCAACGCGGCGCTGCAATCCAAGGGCTCCGCCATCTCGCTCGCCCCGGGGGCCGGCACCGTCCAGGTCACGCGCCCGGACGGCAAGGGCACCGCGCGGCTCACGCAGGTCGTGCCCACCAACCGCCGCACGAAGACCAGCGGCAACGCCATGAAGCACTACGCGGACTGCGGGCGCAGCACCCGCGACGTCGTGGCCGGCTCCGGCGAGCGCTGGGGCATGCTCAAGGCGGCGTACACGGTGCCCCAAAAAGACCCGGCGACCGGCAAAGAGACGCTGAAGCCGATGTCCTCGAGCGTGGGCCATCGCCCGGATGCCTGGAAGGCACAGGTCTACGATGAGGTCGGCGGCGAGGCGGCGTACCGCGCGATGCACCCGTCGCGCCGGCGCGCCTTCGACCGGCGCCACTCAATCAACGACTTCGCAGACCCGGAGGTCGGCGGCGGCTTCACCACGAGCAGCGGCGGCGACGTCTACAAGGGCTACGAAAAGAACACCTGGAACTTCCACTTCGCCGGTGTGGTGATGAAGTCGGGCGGAGACTTCGTGTCCCTCGAGAACTTCTCGGTCTCGGACCCGGAGGTCTCCAACACCGACTGGACCTTCGACATGTACGGGCCCGCGCACAAGGCGGGCCAGACCTTCCACGACCAGCACGCGGCCACCAAGCAGCACGGCAAGACGCCCACCACCATGGCGATCAAGGGCGCGTGAGGCCCCAGCCCGGGCCGGCGCGCATCGCCCTCGCCGTCCTCCTCACCGCCGCGGGCCCCGCGTCCGCGGGAGCCCCCATGTCCCCGGTCACCACCCTCCCTGCCTTCGTCGCCGCCGACGGCCAGATCGTCGAGGTCGACGCCCTCTACGTCGAGGTGGACGCCCGCATGCGGCCCACCGGCGCCCCGGTGCTCGCCGGCCACGTCGACCTCCAGCTCGCCGATGGGGCATCCCTCATGCTGGAGCCGCACTGGTCGGAGGCGGCCCGTCGCCCCGCCGACGAGCGCGCCCGCTTCGGCGGGGCGTCCGTGCGGGTCCGCGGGACGGCCCGCGCCGTCTGCCCGGAGCCCGAGATCCCCGTGGCCGCCCGCATCGGCGCGTGCCTTCAGGGGGCGGTTGTCGTCGGCCCCGCCGGCGCGCGCCCCCCCGCGGGGTAGGCCCTCGCCCAGAGGCCCCCGCCGATGTCCCCTGCCCTCGCGCTCCCGCCTGCCGCCCGCGACCTCGGCGGCGGCTTCTCGGTCCGCCGCCTGCTGCCTGGGCTCGCGCGCCGGTCGGTCGGCCCCTTCGTGTTCTTCGACCACTTTGGCCCGCTGGAGCTCGCGCCCGGCGCGGCCCACGACGTGCGCCCGCACCCGCACATCGGCCTCTCCACCATCACCTGGCTCTATGCCGGCGAGATGGTCCACCGCGACAGCACCGGCGCCGTCCAGGCCATTCGGCCGGGCGCGGTCAACTGGATGACCGCCGGGCGCGGCGTGGTGCACAGCGAGCGCATGCCCCCCGCGGGCGCCGGTCCGCGGGCGATGCACGGCATCCAGCTCTGGGCCGCGCTGCCCCAAGAAGACGAGGACATGCCCCCGTACTTCTCCCACACCCCGGCGAGCGCGCTGCCCACGGCCACGCGCGACGGAGCGGCCGTGACGCTGCTGCTCGGGTCGGCCGTGGTGGGCGGCGACGCGCGCGTGAGCCCGGTGCCGGTGCGGGGCGCGCCCTTCGCCATGGACCTCCGCCTGGAGCCCGGCGGCGCCGCCACCCTGGGGGCCAGCGCCGCCGAGCGCGCGGTCTACCTCGTCGCCGGAGACGCCTCGCTGGACGGCGAACCCCTCGCGCTGCACCACCTCACCGTGTTGCCCCCGGGCGCTGCCGGCCGCGTGCAGGCCGGGCCAACCGGCGCCACCGCCTTCGCGATCGGCGGCCCACCGCTCGACGGGCCGCGCGTGCTCTGGTGGAACTTCGTCTCCTCGCAGCCCGCGCGGGTCGAGGCCGCCGCCGCCGCGTGGGAGGCGGGCGCCTTTCCGCCCATCCCCGGCGAGCACGAGCGCATCCCCGCACCGCCGCTGCCCGCTCGCCTCACCCCGCGCTGAGGGCCGCGACCACGCCGCCGGCTCCGGCCAGGAATGGC
>JBEIVK010000992.1:0-1561 GCA_040373935.1 Alphaproteobacteria bacterium | reverse complement strand
GCCTTCACCTTCGACCACGGGATGCGGATGTACAACCGCCGCTTCGAGGAGGTCATGGGCGCGCCGTCCCGCCCCCTCGAGAGCGGCGAGCTCACGCAGTTCCACAAGGACGTCGCCCGGAGCCTGCAAGAGGTCGTCAACCGGGCGATGGTGCGGCTCACCACGCGTGTCGTCGAAGAGACGGGGCTGCGGCGGGTCTGCCTCGCGGGCGGCGTCGCGCTCAACTGTGTGGCGAACGGCGTCGTGCTGCGCGAGGCGCCGGTGGACGACATCCACATCCACCCGGCGGCGGGCGACGCTGGCGGCGCGCTCGGGGCGGCGCTGTGGGCGTGGCACGACGTTCTGGAGCAGCCACGGCGTTGGTCGATGTCCCACGCCTACCTAGGGCCCGCCTACGACGACGCGGCAGTGGAGGCCACGCTGAAGGCCTACGGGGCCGTCTACGAACAGAAAAGCCGTGACTCCTTGATCGACACGGTCGCCGGCTGGCTGGAGGCCGGGCGGGTGGTGGGGTGGGTGCAGGGAGCGATGGAGTGGGGGCCGCGGGCGCTCGGGCACCGGTCCATCCTCGGGGACCCGCGCGTGCCCGACATGCGGGACATCATCAACCGCAAAATCAAGATGCGCGAGGGCTTCCGGCCCTTCGCGCCCACGGTGCTCGAAGAAGAGGTCTCCCGCTTCTTCGAGCTGGACCGCCCGTCGCCGTGGATGCTGCTCGTCGCGCCGGTGCGCGCCGAGGTGCGGGATGGCCCGGTGCCCCTGCCCTCCATCACCCACGTGGACCACTCGGCCCGCATCCAGACCATCAACCGCGGCCAAGACGCCCTCTACTACGACCTCATCGCCGCCTTCGGGCAGCGCACGGGCTGCCCCGTCCTCATCAATACGTCGATGAACGTCCGCGGCGAGCCCATCGTGAACACCCCCGAGGACAGCTACCGCTGCTTCATGCGCACCGAGATGGACGCCCTCGCCATCGGCTCCTTCGTGCTGCGCAAAGAGGACCAGCCGGCCCTCGCGCTGCGCAGCGCGGCAGACGAGTTCGGCCTGGACTGAGGCGCGCCGGTCGCCCCCCGGCACGCCCCAAACGCGACGCAGATTGACAGCGGTCACACCCGCCGGGCGCGCGCATCGGCTAAACCGTTGGCGCCGGAGGCCGTGTGCTCGCGTCGCTGCTCGTTGTCGGGTCCTCCCTTCTCGGCTCGGCCTTCGCCGGCTCCACCGTCCACACGGCCGGTCCGCTGCTCGCCGATGGCCTCACCGCGTCGGCCGTCCTGGTGCACGGTCCCGCGCTCGATCCCGCGCGTCGCCCCAAGGCGCGCGCCGACGGCGCGGAGGTCCTCGACATCCAGCCTGCCGGAGACGGCCTGTGGCGCGTCGTCCTGCGCCCGGCGGCCGCGGAGGCCCCGCGCACCGTCCGCCTGGAGATCAGCGGCAGCGGGCCCGGCGGCCGCGTCGAGGAGGTCGCCGTCCTCGCCGTGGACCCAGCATCCCCGCCGGCCTTCACCTTGCCGGCCGAGGCCCGCCCCGGCGGCGCGCCGGTGCCCATCACCGTGCGGGC
>JBEIVK010000068.1:0-11593 GCA_040373935.1 Alphaproteobacteria bacterium | reverse complement strand
GAGCGCGACCAGCAGCCCGCCGGCGTCGGCCAGCACCGGCCACGCGCGCGCCCCGGCGCGTGCGAGGGCCCAGCCGCCGAGGCCCCAGCCGTGCAAGAACACCCACACCCGCGACAGCCCGGCGGGGGTGCTGAGGTCCCCGCCGGCCCAAGAGGCGCACGAGAACACGCCCAGCGCGAGCCACAAGACGGCGAGCCCCACCGGCACCCGCCCGGGCCCGGGCGCGCCGTACACCGCCGCCCGCGGACCCGGCAGGGCCCAACAACCGGCGAGGCAGCCGCCCAGCGCCAGCGCCGCCGCCCCAACGGGCCCCGTCTCACCCAGGGCCTCCCGGCCGAAGCCCAGCGTGGCCGCGCCGAGCACCCAGGCGCCGGGCGCGCCCCAGCCCGCGCAACCGCCCAGCACCCGCGCGAGAAGCGCCGCGCCGCCCACCACCGCGCCGAGCTGCAGGGCGTCTGTCAGCGCCGCGCCGTCTGTCGGACCGACCCAACGCCGCGGCACGTCGGCGCCGACAGCCAGAAGCACCCCTGCCGCCAGCACCGCCGCCCGTCCGCGCTCGAACCGCACGCCCATGCCGTGGCCGTATCCGCCCCGCCCACCAAGTGCACACGGTTTGTATAGAGTCTATCGCGGCAGCCCAGCGCACGCGCCGGCGGGGTGTGCGCAGATCTCCGCCTTGATCGCGGCACATGCGGTGCCGGGCGGGACGGGGACCAACACGAAGCCGCTGCGGGCGGGGTCTGGACGCATGTGGGTGCGGAGACGAAACAGCGGATTGGTGGCGTCCAGGGTGAACTGCTCGATGTAGTCGCTGTGAACGGCACCACGCGCGACGCCGCCGTCCTGCCAGTGGCCGGCGATGCGGGTGCGGCTGCGCTGCACGAGGAACATCTGCACGGAGCCGAAGATCGGCACGTCGATGTGCACCGTGGCGCCGGGCTGCCCGTCGCCGTCCCAGTCCACCACGCCGCGGTCGGAGAGGTTCTGCGGGAGCCGCCCGCTGGCGGCGGTGGGGTCCCAACCCACGGCGTCGGGGCCAAAATCGCCGGCGAAGCCACCGCCCGGCCCGGGCTCGAGCCGGTAGTCCTTGGTGCCGAGGGCCTCCAGAAACGACGGTGCGACCCACACCTTCGCGGCGTCCCCCGCGCCGTGCATGTCGACGGCGCAAGCGCGATGCCGCGCCCGCGGGACGCCGTCCGGGTCCTCCGAGACCGTGACCTGGAGCCAGCTCACCGACAGGCCTGGCTTGTCTCCCAGCACCGGAACCCGCGAAAAGGTGGCCACCTTCAACACCATCCCGTAATCGCCCGGAGGCGGCGCGCCGGCCGCGGCGACCCCCATGAGCATCAGGTGCAGCATCGGTCATCCCTTGGGCATGCGCCCGCCATCAGGCTACGCGCTCGGCGGGGGAGCGGCCACCGTCCGCCCCGAGGGCCGCCGCAAATGGACTTCCTGCCCGCCGTCCCCGGCACCGCCGAAAAGATCGCCGTGTGGGCTGCCGTCGGCCTGCCGGTCGCGTTCGGAATGGAGCTCTGGGCGGCGTTTCTCCACCACCGCCTCTGGCACGGGCCGCTGTGGTTCCTCCACCGCTCCCACCACGAGCCGCGCCACGGGGCGTTCGAAAAAAACGACGTCTTCGCCGTCTTCCACGCCGCGGTGGCGATCGCGCTCATCCTCTAGGGCTGCGTCGGCACGCCGGGCTGGGGGCGCGAGGCCGGTTTTGGGCTCGGGCTCGGCATGACGGCCTTCGGCCTGTCCTACATGCTCGTCCACGATGGGCTGGTCCACGAGCGCCTGCCCGTGGGCTTTCTGGAGCGCTGGCCCTGGATGCACCGCATCGCCGCCGCCCACCGGGGCCACCACCGCACCGGCGCCTTCCCCTACGGCATGTTTTTGGGCCCGCAGGAGGCCCGCCGCGCCGCCCGCCGCTCCCGCGCCGCAAGCGCGCCGCTCGGGTAGCGCCTTCCATTTCGGCGTGGCCGGGCTACACGCGGGCGTCTCTCTCAGGAGCGTCTCCATGGCCACCGTCACCCTCCGCGGCAACCCGTTCCACACCTCCGGCGAGCTGCCCGCCGTCGGCAGCGCCGCCCCGGCGTTCCGCCTCCGCACCACCGCGCTCGGCGTCGCCACGCTGGCCGATCACGCCGGCAAGAACGTCGTGCTCAACATCTTCCCGTCGGTGGACACCCCCACCTGCGCCGCCAGCGTGCGCCAGTTCAACGCCCGCGCGGCCGGCCTGGACAACACCGTCGTGCTGTGCGTGTCGGCCGATCTCCCCTTCGCCCACAAGCGCTTCTGCGGGGCCGAGGGCATCGACAAGGTCGCCTCTCTGAGCACGCTCGGCAGCGCCTTCGCCGACGACTACGGCCTCCGGCTCACCGGCGGCCCGCTGGCAGATCTCTGCGCCCGCGCGGTCATCGTGCTCAACGGCGCCGGCTCGGTCGTCTACACGGAGCTGGTGCCCGAGATCGCGCAGGAGCCCAACTACGACGCCGCGCTCGCCGCCATCGGCTGAGCCGCTCTCGCGCCGCGGCCTTCACTCCTCGCGGGAGGCCGCGGCCCGAGGCCCCCGCCCCGGCTGGCAGCCCGGGCACCAATACACCCGGCGCCCCGCCGCGTCCGCGCGCTGCACGCGGCCCCCGCAGCGCGGGCACGGCAGCCCGGCGAGCCCGAACACCTGATGGCGACGGGCCGCGCCTCGGGCGCCCAAGGCGCGCCGCTCCCGGAGCAACGCCGGCGGGAGCGTGGTCCCGCCCGTGCGCAGCGCGCGCTCTCCCACGGCCCGAACCGCGATGCCCAGCCGCACCCGCGCCGCCGCGTCGAGGTCCCGCGGGCGATCCCAGGGCGACACGCCGGCTTCGAACAGCATCTCGGACCGCAGGTAGTTCCCCACGCCCGCGATGAAGCCCTGGTCGAGGAGCAGCGCACCGAGCGCCCGCCCCGCGAAGGCCCGCGCCTCCAGCCGCGCCGCGATCGCCTCCGCGCCGAGCCCGTCGGAGAGCAGGTCCGGCCCGAGCCGCGCGAGCCCGGCGTGAAAGGGGAGCGCCTCCGGCGACACCAGCTCCAGCGCCGTCGCCGAATAGAGGCGCGCCTCCCCCCGCTCCGTCCCCAAGGTCACGCGCAACGACCGCCCGCGATCCGGCGGGGCGCCCGGCGCCACGACCCGCCAGCGCCCGTAGAGCTGCAGGTGCACCACCAGCACGGCCCCCACGGAAAAGTGGAGGACGAAATACTTGCCGCGCGTCTCGACCCGCTCCGTCACCGCGCCCACCAACGCGGACTCCCAGGGCGCAATGGCCGCCCACTCCAGGACCACGGTCGACAGCGGCGAGCCCACGAGCACCCGCGCGATCCGATCGGCCGCGCGCCGAACCTCCGGCCCCTCTGGCATGGTCAAACCTCACGCAATCCATGTCCATACCCGATGCGCCGTGCGCGCGCCGTGGACAGGTCAAGATCCGCATCGAACGCGGATCGGCCGGCGAGCCAGTGGTTACACCGGGGGCAACCTGCCTTTGTGACAACAGGTTTCACACGCCGCCCCGTTGCAGCCGGTGACAGACGGCGTACAAGGAACGTGCCCTGGCTTCGGAAGCACCCGCAGCCAGCCAGCAAGAGCGGCCCTCCTATCGGCCCTTTTGTGGGGCTCTGCCCCTCCCTGGATTCCCATGCGCTTCGCTTCTCTCGTCGTCTTCCTCGCCGCCTGCGCCTCCGGCCCCGCCAAGATCGCCTTCGACGGCGAGGCGACGGTCACCACCCACGAGACGACCCCGCTCGCTCTCCAGGGCTTCAAGGCCCTCGACAAGGACGGCAAGCCCGTCGAGTCGACGGAGCAGCCCACCTTCAAGGTCGAGCCGGCCGAGGTCGCCACCTTCGACGCCGCCACCAAGCAGATCACCCCGATCGCCGACGGCGAGGCCACCGTCACCGCCACCCTCGGCGCCCTCACCACCACCTACAAGATCGTCGTCGGCCTCCCCGACGAGGTGAAGATCGACGGCGCCAAGTCCGGCGACGCGCTCAAGATGGGCGAGTCCCTCACCCTCACCGCCGCCCTCCTCGACCGCGGCAACGCCATCCAGGGCGCGGCCGTCACCTGGGAGTCCAGCGACGCCGCCATCGCCACCGTCGACAACGGCACCGTCAAGCCCGTCGCCGTCGGCACGGTCAAGATCAAGGCCACCGCCTCCGGCCTCAGCTCCGAGGTCGAGCTCCAGGTCCAGGAAGCCGCCGCCGGCACCGCCGAGGCCGCTCCGGCCGCCGCGGGCAACGCGATCTGAGCCTTCGGGCCCCGCCTTCGGCCCGCTCCCTCTCGGGGGGGCGGGCCGTCCGCGTTTTCGGGCGCCTGCCCGCCGGCACCGCGCGGGCCGCGTCGCGGGGACTTCTTCAGAGGACAGGGGAAACCAAGGTTTCCCCCGTAACGCCCCCTTCCCTCGCGCCGCAGGTCCGGCCCGCGCACGGCGGAGCCGGGGCACCGGTCCGGTTCCGTCCTTGACGGGCCCGGCCTGGGGAATAGGAGCGCCGCCCCGATGACGAACGTCCTCGCCATCTTCCGCCGCGAGCTGGGCAGCGCCTTCGACAGCGCGCTGGCCTACATCGTCGTGCCGGCCTTCTTGCTGCTGGTCGGCGCGTTCTCGCTCTACTTCCAGGACGTGTTCGCGGCCGGCGTCGCGTCCATGCGCACCGTGTTCTTCTGGTGCGCCGTGTTCTTCCTGCTGCTCATCCCGGCCGTCACCATGCGCCTCTTCGCCGAGGAAAACCGCACGGGCTCGCTGGAGATGCTGGTCACCCTGCCCGTCACCGAGGCCGAAGTGGTGCTGGGCAAGTACCTCGCCGCCCTCGCGCTGATGACGGTGGCCCTCGGCCTCACGGTGTCCTACCCCCTCACCCTCGCCTCCCTGGGAGACTTGGACCCGGGCCCGGTCGTCGGCGGGTACCTCGGGATGTTCCTGCTTGGCGCTGCGTTCACGGCCATCGGCACCGCCGCCAGCGCCTTCACGCACAACCAGGTGGTGGCCTTCCTCGTCGCCCTGGTGCTGGGCCTCCTTCCCTTCGCGTCGGGCTACGCGCTGGCCCGGGTGCCCGACGCCCTGCTGCCGCTCGTCCAGTACCTCAGCTTCGAAGTCCACTTCAACAACCTCGCCCGCGGCCTCGTGGACACGCGGGATCTCGCCTTCTACGGCGTGGTCATCGCGCTGTTCTTGCACCTCGCGGTCTTCGCGCTCGAGCGGCGGAGGCTCTCGTGACCGATCGCCGGCGGCGCCTGCTCGGCCACAGTTGGGCGCAGCTTCTGCTCGTGCTCGTGGTGGTGGTGCTGGGCGCGCGCGCCTCGACGCGCACCTTCGCCCGGCTGGATCTCACGGCCGACCAGCGCTATTCGCTGGACTTGTCCACCCGGCAGATCATGGGCCGGCTGGAGCGCCCGCTCATCGCCCGCGTGTACTTCACGCGCGGGCTGCAGGCGCCCTACAACAACCACGAGCAGCTCCTCGTCGACCGCCTGGAAGACCTCCGCGCCTACTCCCGCGGCTTGATGGCGGTGGAGGTGCAAGACCCCACCTTCCGCAAAGAGCTCGAAGACGAGGCGCGGCGCTTCGGCATCGAGCCCATCCAGTACCGCTACCAATCCGCGGCCGTCACCGAGATGCGGCAGGTCTACATGGGCCTCGCCCTGGTCTACGGGGACCGCGAGGAGGTCATCGGGGCCGTCACCAACACCGACACCCTCGAGTACGAGCTGGCGCGCGCGGTCAAAAAGCTGGTGGTGGACGAGGAGCCCCGGGTCATCGGTTGGTCCACCGGCCACGGCGAGCCCGACCTCGCGACGGGCACCGGGCCCTTGGAGGCGCTTCGCAACCGGCTGGGCGAAGACGGCCCCCTCGCCTCGGTGCCGCTGGGCGGGGCCGGGCTCATCCCCGACGAGGTGGACGCGCTCTTCGTCGTCGGCCCGCAAAAGCCGCTCTCCGAGCGCGCGTTGTGGCAGCTGGACCAGTTCCTCATGCGGGGCGGCGCGCTGGCGGTGTTCCTGAGCAACACCCGGCCGGACCTCCGCACCCTGCGCCCCGTCAGCGTCTACCACGGGCTCGACCTCCTGATGGGCCACTACGGCGTGCAGGTCAACCGCGACGTGGTGGTGGACCGCACCCAGAACGGCGTGATGCGCTTCCCGGCGCGCCAGGGCCGCTCCATCGTGCAGCTCCCGGTCAACTACCCGCTCATCCCGCGGGCGACGGTGCTCAACCCGGAGAGTCCGGTCACCCGGGGCCTCGACTCCATGCTCTTCCCGTTCACCAGCTCGCTCATGGTCGCGGAGGCGCTGGCCCCGGAAGTCTCGGCCAGCGTGCTGGTGAGCAGCTCGGCGGCTTCGGGGCGCATTCGCGGCGTCCGCACCATCGATCCGACGGCCTACAAGGTCGTGGCGCCGGGAGAGGAGCGCGGCTCCTTCCCGCTCGTCGTCGCGCTGACGGGGGCTTGGCCGTCCTGGTTCGCCGATCGGGAGATCCCGGCGCCGCCGGCCGAGAGCGGCGGGGCCGCCGAAGACCCCGCCACCCGCCTGCGCACGGGCGCGCCGACCCGTCTCGTCGTCTCGGGCAGCGCAGACATGGTCGCCAACAACCTCCCGTTCGTGCTCAACCTCGCCGACTGGCTGGTGCAGGACGAGTCGCTCATCGCCATCCGGTCCAAGGTGGTGAAGCTCCCCACGCTCGCGCCCCAAGACGAGGGCTCCACCACGCTGCTCAAGCTCGCCAACCTGCTCGGCGGGCCGCTCTTGCTCCTGCTGGTGGGCGGCGTGCGCTGGTGGCTGCGCCGGGCAGGCGGGCGCGGCCCCGCAGACCGCGAGGCCGCCGCATGAGCCCCGCCCGCAAGACGATGGCCCTCGCGCTGCTTGCGCTGCTTCTGCTGGTCGTCAATCTCGTCGATGGCGGCAGCACAGGGCGCCTCGCAGCCGACCGCCCCGTGCTCCCCGCGGTGGACCGCGACACCGCGGCGCGCATCGAGATCGCCTCGGCCATCGAGAAAGTGGTCCTGACCGGCACGCCCACGGGCAACGTCGGGGTCGGCGAGGACAAGGTGGCCTGGGCGCTCAGCGGCCCCATCACGGGGGACGCAGACCCGATCTCCGTGCGCAACCTGCTCGCGATCTTCCGGAAGGAGACGCCGCTCGACGCCCAAGTGGACACCGGGAACCTCGACACCTACGGCCTCGACGCCGGCAACGGCATTCTGGTCGAGATCTGGCAAGGGGCCGCCGAGGCGCCCCACCTCAGCCTGACCGTGGGCAACGACGGCCCCAACGGCACCTCGTATGTGCGCCTCTCGGGCAGCGACGCGGTGTACCGCGCGCGCGTCGGCGGGCGGGCGCGCTACGCCAAGGCCGCCGCCGAGTGGCGAAACCGCCGGGTCTTCGACCTCGACCCCCCGCAAGTGGCCGCGCTCGACGTCACGCGCCCCGGGCTTCCGCCGCTGCGGCTCGTCCGCACCGAAGACCGCGCGCCCGCGGCCGGTGGCGAGGCGCGCCCCGGGTGGGTGCTGGATCCAGACCCCGGCTTCCCCACCGACCCGGTCGATGCCGACGCCCTCCTCGCGGGGCTGTGCGGGCTGCGCGTGGGCGCCTTCTTGCCCGCCGAGCCTCCCCCCGGCTTCGACCCACCGCTGGCCACGCTCACGCTCACCGCCACCGACGGCACGGCCCGTCGCGTCGACGTGG
The DNA here is from genome assembly GCA_040373935.1 of Alphaproteobacteria bacterium. Lineage (GTDB taxonomy): Bacteria > Myxococcota_A > UBA796 > UBA796 > UBA2385 > JBEIVK01. Next base: position 3,885 of record JBEIVK010000068.1, on the reverse strand, counting down.
GGGGCAGCCCGCCGGAGGGCGCCTTCTTGCTGCGGGTGGAGGGGCGTCCCGAGCTGCTGCGGGTGGCGCGCGCGCCGGTGGCGGCGGCCCTCGCCAGCCCCGAAGACTTGCGAGACCGCACGCTGCTGCGCTTCGAGCGGGGCTCCGTGGACACGCTCTCCTTCGAGTCGCCGCGCATGCCGCCCGTGCTGCTCCAGCAAGACCTCGCCACCAACCTGTGGTCCGTGCTGCAGCCCGCCAACGTGGACGTGGATCTCAAGCTCGTGTTCTTCATGGTCAACACCCTGGCCGAGCTGCGCGCCGAGTCCTTCGTCGCGCTGCCCCCCGCGGCCGTCGGCCTCTCCGAGCCGCAAGCCACCGTCACCGTGCGCTTCCTCGACGGCACCGGCGCGCGGCTGCGCGTCGGCCGGGACACCACGGACACACGCGGGCGGCCGGTCGTCTTCGTGGCGGTGGACGGCAAGGAAGGCGTCTACACCATCCCGGCCGCCACCTGGGACAAGCTGCGCGCCGGCTTCGGGCGCTGAGCCCCCGCGCTCCGGGGCGCGGCGCGGGCCTCAGCGCACGGCGAAGGGGTAGGCCACCTGCAGCTCCCGCGGCATCTGCGCGAGGGCGGCCACGTCCGTCGAGAGCAGCACGCGCTCGGTGTGGAAGGCGTAGTGGCCGGTGGCCAACGGCGCACGGGTGGTGATGAGGTAGTCGTGCTCGTCGGGGAGGGAGACGAGGTCGAAGGGCACGGCCTCGCGCGCAACCCACAGGTTCACATCGACCGGCGCCTCTCCCAGCACGCCCGGCACCGTCTGCTGCGGGATGAACTCGAGCTTGTGAAGCTGGAGGCCGATGCGGCTGATCTCGTCGTGCCGCAGGGTGCTGCTGAACACGAAGCGCATCGGCTTCGCGCCGTTCAGGTCCAGATCGCCCACATCCACCAAGCCCGTGACGGCGCGAACCTCGGTGCCGACGGTGCGGATCTCCTTGGAGCCGAGCGGGTGGTACTCGCGGGCGCCGACGGCGTAAAAGCCAGGCGCAGCGGGCTCCGGGTAGAGCTCCAGGGTGGGCTGCGGCCATTCGGCGTCGGCGACGAGGTCCACCACCGTGCCGGCCTTGATGTAGCCGGCGCGCCCGGCCTCCACGCGGCGCTTGCCCGGCTCGGCCTCGATGCGGAAAAGACCGGCTGCGTCCGTCTGGCCATGGGCGGTGACGCCCTCGACCCGAACCGTCGCGCCCTCGACAGGCTTGCCCCAAATATCGGTGACTTTGCCGGACAAAGCGGGAGGATCGCCGCATGCGGCGAGAAGGAGCAGGAGGGCGGCGGGCGAACGGGACATCACGGGGCCTCCTCGACCGGGGAACGCGCGCGCATCATGCCACGGCGCAGGCCCGCGGTCCACGCCGCAGGCCCCTGCAGTGCCCCCCGGATCGCGCGGAGATCCAGCGTGCCCGCCTCGATGAACCGTTGCACGACGGACCGACCGCGCCGCGCGAGCGCGAGGAGCGCGGCGACGCGCGTGGCGACGAAGCGGGCTTCGAGGAGCTGTTCGGGGTCCGACGAGCGGGCCTCGGCGTCGAGCAGATGCGCCGCCTCCTCCAGGCGCGCGATGAGGTCGTCGATCCAGCGCAGCTCTCGCTCGCGAAACACGCGGGTGACGAGGGCGAGGATGTCCGTCTCGGCCTCGAAGCGGCGGCGGCGCTCGTCGGGCGACGGGGCGCGGCGGACGACCCCCCACTGGAGGAGATCTTGGACCGTCATGCTCACAGAGCCGGCGGACAGGCCGGTGACCGCGGCGAGGTCCTCCGCGGAGAGGGGCTGCCGGGAGAGGTACAAGGCGGCCCAGACCCGGCCCATGCTGGGCTTGAAGGACCAGCGGCCCATCAGCTCGCCCACGGCGTCAGCGACGAGCAGGACCGCCCGGCGGGTGCTGGCGCGGGCCTCGGCCGGCGGGGACATCTCCATGGGGGCTCCTTGCGTCCAGGCTCCCAGTCCCTTAGCAGAACTCTCATCTGATTTCAATCACTCTTGAAGGGATTGAAGCATGCAGGGCGGCACCCGATCCGATACGCCGCTAGCCCCTGGAGCCGTCGCCATGCCCACCCTGGCCCTCCGCACCGCCCCGTCCGGCCTTCAGGCTGGCGCGCCGCGGACGGTGTTGTCGCCGGTCGCCGAGTGTGCGTCGTTGGTCGCAGACGACCTCGCCGCCGCAGAGGCCGCGCTGCCGGGCTTCGTCGCGGCGGCGGTGCCCGCCGTCACCGACATCGCCGGCTACCTCGTCGGGGCCGGCGGCAAGCGCCTGCGGCCGCTGCTCACCGCGCTGGGCGCCCGGGCCGTCGGCCACCACGGCCCCATCACGCGGCTGATGTGCGCGGGCGAGGTGCTGCATCTGGGTTCGCTGCTGCACGACGACGTGGTGGACGATGGCCAAGAGCGGCGCGGCCAGCCGGCCGCCCACCGCGTCTACGGCAACGCCGGGGCCATCCTCGCCGGGGACTTCTGTCTGGCCCAGGCCGTCCTCCTGGCCGGCGAAGAGGGCGGCGCGAAGGCCACCGTGGAGCTGGCGCGGGTCGTCACGCACATGGCCGAGGGGGAGGTCCTGCAGCTCCTGCACCGCGGGGACCTCTCCCTCTCCCGCGACACCTACTTCGACATCATCGACCGCAAATCCGCCGCGTTGATCGCCTGGTGCGCCGCCGCGGGTGCGATGGCCGCGGGGGACGCCCGGGCCGCCGCCGCGCTGGAGCGCTTCGGCCGCGGGGTCGGGGTGGCCTTCCAAATCACGGACGACGTGCTCGACTACACCGGGCACGCCGCGCTGCTCGGCAAGCAGCCGGGGCAGGACTTGGCGGAGCGCAAGCTCACCTTGCCCCTGTTGTTGGCCTTCGAGCGCGTTCCGGGGCTGCGCACGGAGCTGGGCGCTGGCCCTCCCCGGCCGGAGCGCCTGCCCGCCTTGCTGGAGGCCGTGGTGGGCTCAGGCGCCGCCGCCGCCGCGCTGGACGAGGCGCGCCGCCGCGTGGAAGACGGGGTCGCCGCGCTCGCGGCCATCCCCGAAGGCCCTCACCGCGACGGCCTCGTTCGCCTCGCCTGGCACCTCGTCGAGCGCGTGTCCTGATGGGGCCGCCTGCCCCCATCGCCGGCGCGGCAGACCGCGCGCCGCAGGTCCGCTCGATGTTCGACGCCCTGGCGCCCACCTACGACCGCGCAAACCGCGTGATCTCGCTCGGCCTGGACCAGCGCTGGCGCCGGCAGGCCATCGCCGCCTTGGGAGGCTGCGCCCAAGGCGACATGTTGGACCTCTGCGCCGGCACCTTGGACCTCACCGGCATGCTGCTCGCGGCCGGGGCGCGCTCCGTGGAGGCGGTCGACTTCTCGGCGCCGATGCTCGAAGCGGGCCGGCCCAAGCTCCCGCCCGGGGCGCCGGTGCGCCTGTGCGTGGCCGACGCGCGGTCTCTCCCTCTGGCCGACGCGAGCGTGGACGGCGTCATCGCGGGCTTTGGTCTGCGGAATGTGCCCGAGGTGCACCGGGCGGTCGGCGAGGTCGCGCGCGTGCTGCGCCCCGGCGGCCGCTTCGTGGTCCTGGAGTTCTTCCGGCCGGTTTCGATGGGCGCGCGCCTGCTGCAAGGCAGCTACAACCGGCTGGTCCTGCCGGTGCTCGGCGGGCTCGTGTCCGGCTACGGCGCGGCGTACCGCTACCTCGCCGGCAGCATCGATGCCTTCGAGACGCGCGCCGGCTTCGAGGCGATGGTGCAGGCGGCCGGGCTGTCCGTGCACGGTCGCGAGATGTTCCCCCCGGTCGCCGGGCTCGTGGTGGGAGAGAAGCCCCGATGAAGCTCGTGGTCGGTGTTTCTGGCGCCAGCGGCGCCCCCTACGCGGCGCGCTTGCTCGACTTCCTG
>JBEIVK010000622.1:0-2838 GCA_040373935.1 Alphaproteobacteria bacterium | reverse complement strand
GCTTGGCCGGCGCGGCGGGCGGGCTGGAGACGCCGCTGGCCGCGCTGGGCGACGCCGAGGGGCGCGCGCTGCCGGCGGGGCTCCCGCCCGTGGTGGACGCGCACGTGCACCTGTTCCCGCCGGGGGTGTTCGAGGCGGTGTGGCGCTGGTTCGAGCGCCACGGCTGGCCGATCCGCTATCGGCTGCACGCCGAGGCGGTGGTGGACTTTCTGGTCGCGCGGGGCGTGTCGCACGTCGTCGGGCTGCACTACGCGCACAAGCCGGGCATGGCGCGGGCGCTGAACCGCTTCGTGTTGGACCTCGCGGCGGCGCGGCCGGCGGTGGTGCCCTTGGCGACTGTGTTCCCCGGTGAGGTCGGCGCGGCGGGCATCCTCGCGGAGGCCTTCGCCGGCGGCGCGCGCGGCGTGAAGCTGCACACGCATGTCATGGGCCTCGCCATCGACGACCCGGCGGTGATGGAGGCGCTCGCGGTGTGCGCGGCGCACGGGCGGCCGGTGGTGTGCCACGCGGGGCGCGAGCCGCGGAGCCCGGCGTATCCGCGGGATCCGTGGGCGCTGTGCGGGGCGGACCGCGTGGAGCGCGTGCTGCGCGACATCCCCGGTCTGACCTTGGTGGTCCCGCACCTGGGCGCCGACGAGTGGGGGGCCTACGCCCGCTTGCTGGAGCGCCACGCCGGGCTCTGGCTGGACACGACGATGGCCTTGGCCGGCTACCTGCCGGGCGCGGGCGAGGCGCCGTGGGGCCTCCTCGATGTGGCGCCGGAGCGGCTCCTGTACGGCACGGACTTCCCAAACCTGCCCTACGCCTGGGATCGTGAGCTGCAGCGCATCCTCGCGCGACGCCCCTCGGACGCCCGGCTCGAGGCGCTGTTGGGCGGCAACGCGCGCCGGCTCTACGGGCTGCCCTGAGCCCCGCCCCCCTCAGGGCGCGATGAGGGGCCGCAAGGCCGCCGCCACGGCCTCGCCGACGATGCGGCTGCCCTCGACGGTGAGGTGGTTGTTCTCGAAAAAGAGCGCCTCCGGGGCCTGCCCGGCCGCAAGTAGGGCCGGCGTGGCCGCGGCGACCGGGACGCCGGGCGGCAGCCCCTCAGCGGGCGCGAGCGCGTGGATGCCGCGCTCCCAGAACGGGTAGTCCACGAACAGCAGCGGGACGCCGTGCGCGGCGGCGAGCTGGGCGATGGCCGCGTGGTTGCCGGCGGGGCGGCCCCGCTGCGCGACCGCACCTTGGGGCAGCGTGAGCCCGCGCCCGCCGGGCCCGAGGGATTGGCCGCGCAGGGCCGCGGTGCCAAGCCACAGCAGCCGGTACAGCCGCGCGTGGAACAGCGCCGCGCGCACGCCGTCCCAGGGCGAGGGGGGGCGCCGGACCAGCGGCTCGCTGTCGTGGAGCTGGCAGTCGACGATGAGGAAGTCGGGATGGAGCGGCAGGACGGCGACTTCGATCAGCCGGAGCACTTGCGCGCTGCGGTAGCCGCTGCTGCCGAGGTTGATGATGCGCACGGGCAGGCCGTCGCGGCGCAGGGCGGCCTCCGCGGCGACGGGCCAGGCTTGGCCTTCGGCGAGGCCCGCGCCGTGGGTCTGCGAGTCGCCGAAGGCGAAGCCGCGGAGCTCACCCGGCGCCTTGGCCTCGTGGGCCCCGGCCGCGGAGCCGTCGAAGCGCGCACCGTCGATCCGCCCGAGCCCGACCGAGGGCCGCCAGCCCAGATCGGGATCGAAGACGATCTCCTGGCTGATGATCCAGTCGCGGACCGGGGCCGGCAGCGCGAGGTGCAACCCGATGCGGATGGCGACCCGCGCGCCGCCTTCCAGGGCGAGCAGCGCGGCCGCTGAGGCGACCAGGGCGAACATTGCCTTTCGGAGAGGGGACATCGGGGCTCAGAAGCGGCGGGTCATGTGCTGGATGTCGGCGCGCGGCCGAAACCGGAGGGCCGACCACGTCGCGTCGATGGCGACCTGCGACACCGGGTGCCAGTCGTCGGCGAGGGCCGGGCCCCAGCCTGCGTCGCGGTGGATGTCGGTGTGCACGGGGCCGGACTTCTTGGGGTAGGCGACCCAGAGCAGGCCGCCGGGCGTAACGGCGGCGCGGGCGTCCGGCCACGCCGCCGCGAGCGCGGCTTGGCTCCGCACGAAAAGCAGCACCCAGCCGGCCGGGACGCCGGGGGCGGCGGGCACGACCCCCGCGGGCAAAGGGCCGAACGCCGCGGTGTCTGACGCGTCGCCGAGGAGACAGGCGGTGGCCGGTGCCTTGAGATGAAGCCGCGCGGCCAGGGGCCGCGGGCCCGGGGGCGCGCTCACCGGCGGCGACGCAGACCGACGAGGGTCAAGCCGAAGACCACGAGGCCGAGCCCGCCGACCATCCCACCGCGCGTCTCCGTCGCGGAGCAGCCGCAGGTCGGGTCCTTCGGGGATTGCTCGTCGTTGGCGAGGCCGTCGGCGTCGCCGTTGGGGGCCTCGCCGTCGGGCAGGGTGTTGGCGTCTCCGGTGTCGCTGGCGTCGCCGGTGTCCGCCCCGCCGCCGCCGTCATCGCCGGCCGCCGCGTCGTCGTCGGAGGGATCGAAGGGGTCCGTGCCGGCGGTGGCTTCGTCGCCGTCGGAGACCCCGCCGTCGTCCGTGTCGGCGTCCAGCGGGTCCGTGCCGGTCCCGCCCGGCCCGGCCTCTTCGCCGTCGGAGAGGCCGTCGTCGTCGGAGTCGTCGTCCAGCGGGTCGGTGCCGGCGCCGGGGATGGCGCCGTCGGCGGAGCCGACCTCCTCGGCGTCGGAGAGGCCGTCGTCGTCGGAGTCGTCGTCCAGCTGTTCGGTTCCGGTGCCGGGGATGGCGCCGTCGGCGGAGACGACCTCCTCGG
>JBEIVK010000918.1:0-1710 GCA_040373935.1 Alphaproteobacteria bacterium | reverse complement strand
GAGTCGCTCTATTCCCAGATGGCGGCCGCCTTCACCGCGCCGGTGAGCGCCAACGCGCTCGCACCCGTGCCCGCGAAGGCCGGTCCAGTGGTCACGCCAGCTGCCGCGCCGAAGAACCCGTTCGCCGCCCCGGCTGCATCCGGCGCGGTCTCCCCGGCGGCCGCGGAAGCGGCGGCTTTCGCCCCGACGGCGCCAGCGCCCTCCGACGCCAACCTCGCGGGTCCCGTACGAACCACGCGGAGCGCACCCGTGCCGAGCGCGGCTTCCCGCTCCGTCGAGCCACTCGCGGCAGGCGAGGTGAGCAACTCCACCGCTCCCAGGAGTTCGGCAACCACGGCACCCGCGACGGAGCCACATCCCGCGGTCGTTTCGCCACGCCTGAATCCGGTCAGTCCCGGCCGGGAGGAGCGCGAGACCGGCGGCCAGCCTGCGGCCATCACCGTTCCGAGCCGGACCACGCAGGACCACCCGCGGGTTATCGCGGCCCCGACCGCCCCTCCTGCTGCCACCCCGGCCGCGATCACGAGGGCGCCGACCGCTCCCGCCGCTTTGACCTCGAGCAGCGGGACTCCGAGCACTGGTCTGCCCGCAGCAACGACGGTTCCCGCCGCCGCGAACAGGAGCGAAACCCTCCTGCCCACTGCACTCTCCGCGGCAACGCCTTCAGCCCCGTCCATCGCTACCCCGCCAGGATCGAGAGCATCCGGCACCGCGCCGCAGCCGGCGCTGGAACGTGACACGCCCCCTGCCGCCACCGCCCAGCTGCAAACCGAAAAGCAGGGTTCGACGGCAACGCAGCCAGTCATCGGCGCGGCGATCTCGGCCCGGGCTCCCGCCGCGACCGCGACGACTCCCGCTGCCCTCGCTCCGGCCAGCGAACCTTCTCCCCAGAGCTTCCCCGCCGCTCCGGCCATCTCGACCTCCGTCGCGTTGCCTCAAGCCAGCGCGCAGGGAAACGGGCCCGAGTTCGCATCGACGGCCGAAACGCAGCCTGCCTCCACCGCCGCAGCCCGCACCGGGCAAGGCACGCGAAACCCGCTCCCGCCAGTTGCCGCGACGATCCCGCCGCAAGCTCCCTCCGCCGCGCCGGCCTCGCTGCCGCCCACCTCCACCACCACGCCTCGCCTCGGTCCTCCGGAAACCAAGGCTCAGCCCTCGCTGACCACCGATACGGCGCCAGCCTTCACGGCCCAACCACGCGCGGACGAGGGCAGCCGTGAGGCCCTCCCGCGACCCACTCCCTCGGCGCCCCCGCGGCCGGCTTCCACTGTGGTGCCAACGGCTCCCGCGACCTTGGCCTCGAGCGGTGACGCTTCGCGCCCGGCACTCCCCGGTGCATTGACTTCGGTCCCGGCCACCACCGCCGGCCAGCCGCGCCCGAGCGCGACGGATTCTGATCCGCAGCCCTCCCTCACCGCCGACGCGCAGCCCGGCTTCTCGGGTCAGCCGCACTTCGGCCAAGGAATGCGGACCCCGGTCCCCGCGGCCACCGCCATAGGAATCTCGGCGACGGCCCCGGCCGGGGCCCCGATTGCTCCCGCCTCGACGAGCACCCGCGGCGAAGTGGCGCACGCCGCCGCACTAGTGGTGACAACGACACCTGTCACCGCGAGCCCGAGCGGCGAAGTTCCGAACCCGCCTTCGGCCGCCCCGGGCCGCCCCAGACCCATCGGCCTTGGCGCGGAGTCCTCCCGCGGTGGCGACGCGCCT
>JBEIVK010000187.1:0-6852 GCA_040373935.1 Alphaproteobacteria bacterium | reverse complement strand
GCTGCCGGACTTCGCGCTTGTCGACGCCTCGGGCCAGGGGTCCCGTGCTCGCTGCGGGTGCTCGCAAGCGTGACATGCACGTCATGCGGCTCCCCCCCACGGAGCCACCGGCGCGGGCGGGGGCGCCTTGGGGCCGCACGCGGCGGCGAGGAGAACCAGAGCGGAGAAGCGGGCCATGGTCACTTCCCGGTGGCGGCGGGGGCCGCGGCGACAGGGGGCGGGTTCACGTGCAGGACGACGCGCTTGTCGGCCACGAGCACCGCGCGGGCGACCTCGTGGAGGGCAGGGGCCGTCAGCGCCGTGTAGCGGGCGAGGTCCTGGCCGATGAAGCCCGGGTTGCCCGTGCGGATGTTGTAGTTGTTCAGAAGGTCGGCTTTGCCCGAGATGGTCTGCAAGGACTCCCAGAAGCCACGCTCCATCGAGGTGCGCGCGATGACGACCTCGTCGGGAGACGGGCCCTTCTCGCGCAGCTCGGCGAGCACGGCGTCGATCTCGCGCACCAGCTCGTCGGTCGTGCGGCCCTCGGCGGCGGTGGCCTCCACGATGAACTGGCTCTGCAAGGCCGCGCTGAACTGGTACGCCGAGACGCTCTTGGCGACCTTCTTGTCGATGACGAGGCGCTTGTAGAGCCGGCTGTCCTTGCCATCCGCGAGGACGAGCGACAGCGCGTCCATCTCGGCGTCACCCGGCGCGAACAGCTTGGGCGAGAGCCAAGCGACCCAGACCTTCGGGTCCGGCACCTTGTGCTCTTTGCGGACGACGTTTTCGGCGGTGAGGACGGCCGGGCGCTCCTTGAGGGAGGACACATCCGCGCCGCGCGGGATCTCGCCAAAGTAGAGCTCGACCAGCTTCTTGGCTTCTGCCGGGTCGAAGTCGCCGACGATGGAGAGGCTCGCGTTGTTGGGGACGTACCAGGTCTGGAAGAAGGTCGAGACGTCCTCCCGGGTGGCGGCCGCGAGATCCTCGTGCTTGCCGATGGTGGGCACGTGGTAGGGGTGATCCGGCGGATAGAGGGCCTCGAAGAGCCACACCCACACCATGCCGTAGGGCGGCACCTCGTAGCGCTGGCGCCGCTCGTTGCGGACCACGTCCTTCTGATTTTGCAGCTTCTCGTCGGTGAGGGCGGGCAGCAGCCAGCCCATGCGGTCCGACTCCAGCCACAAGGCGAGGGGAAGCTGCGCCGCCGGCACGCCCTCGAAGTAGTTCGTGCGGTCGAAGTTGGTGGTGCCGTTGATCTCGGCGCCGACGGCCTGCAGCGGCTTGAAGTAGTCGTCGTCGTAGTGCGCGCTGCCCTGGAACATCAGGTGCTCGAACAGGTGCGCGAACCCGGTGCGGCCAGGCTTTTCGTCCTTCGAGCCCACGTCGTACCAGATGTTGACCCAAACGAAGGGCACGGAGTGATCCTCGGAGAGGATGACGTCCAGGCCGTTGGGCAGCTCGTAGCGCTCGTGCGGGATCTCGACGGTGGCCGCCGGCGCGGACGCGGAGGCGGCGAGCACCGCCGCGAGGAGGAGAGTGGGCATCGACGCTCCCAGGGGGCCGCGGAGACGATCCGCAGCGTGAGATGGGCTGCTCCCACGTTGCACGGTCTGAGGGCCGCGGCCATGCTGCGATGCAATAAATACTTGCTGCGGCGCGGCAAGCGGGCTACAGGCCGGGTGTTTGGAGGAGCCCGTGTCGTCCACCCTCTGGGCCTGGGGCCTGTTCTCGATCTACCTCGTGGTGACCGCCTTCCTCGCCTGGCGGGGCGGCCAGAAGGGCGGCGACGCCACCACCTTCGCCATCGGCAGCGGGCGGATGAGCCCGCTGATCGCCGGGATGACCCTGGGCGCCTCTCTCGCGAGCAGCGCGATGTTCGTCATCTTCCCGGGCTTCGTCTACAAGGATGGCCTGGCGCCGCTGATCGGCTTCTCCGTGCCGCTCATCGCCGGGCTCGGCCTCGGCTTCGCGCTGCTGGGGCCGCGCTTCCAGTCCCTCGGCGCGCAGGGGGGCGCGTTGACGGTGCCGCACTGGCTCGGGGCGCGCTACGCCGATCCCCGGTTGCGCCGCCTGTTCTCCGCGCTCAACGTCCTGAACATCGCCTACCTCGTGCTCATCGCCGTGGGCTGCGGCTATGTCATGCAGGCGACCCTGGGCGTCCCGTACATCCCGGCCGTGATCGGCGTCGTGGTCTTCGTCTTCGGCTACACCGGCTTCGGCGGGGCGTGGGCGCACGCGCTGACCAACACGCTGCAAGGCGCCATCATGCTGGTCGTCGCGCTCGTGCTGTTCGGCACCGGGCTCGGGACCTGGGCGGATGGGCGCTTGTGGGCAGACCTTTCGTCGACGGGCGCCGTCGCGCCCGGCACGGCGCTGTTCGGGAGCGCCGCCGAGGTCTGGCTCGTGCCCTTCCTCATGGGCATGGCCCTGTCCACGCAGCCGCATCTCCTCACGAAGAGCCTCTACGTCGAGGACCGCGCGGCGTGGCGTCAGACCGTCGGCATCGGCATGGGCACCTACGCCGTGTTCAGCCTCGTGCTCTTCGTGGGCGCCTACGCCCGCCTCACGCTGCCGGCGGGCATTCCGCAAGACCAGGCGGTCGCCCAGTACATCCAGGCCGCGGTCCCGTGGGGCCCCGTGAACGCCGTGGTGGGGGTCGCGATCCTGTCGGCGTCGATGTCCACCATGGACGGGCTGCTGGTCGCGATCTCCGCGTCGGTGGCGAACGACCTCCTGCCCGGGCGCGGCTCCGTGGCCGCCAACCGCCTCGTGCTCGTCGGGTTGGCGGTGGCCACCATCGCGGTCGCGGTGTCCCCGCCGCCGCTCGTGCTGATCCTCGGCCAGCAGGGCGTGTATGGGCTGGTCGCCGCTTCGGCGGGCCCGCTTGTCGCCGGCTTGTTCTTGCGCGGCCCCCTCGCGAGCGGCCCGGCCATCGCCAGCGCGATCGCCGCCTTGGCCGTTCACTTCGGCCTGACGGCGGCGGGCGTGTCGGCCAACCCGGGCGTGACGGCCAGCGCCGCGGTGGCCGTGGGCCTGCCCATCGCGCTCCTGCCGCCGCTGCTGCGTCGCAGCAATCCGGCCGCGGTTGGGCTCCGCGGTTGACGGAGGTGGGCTGCGCCGGGTACCGGAGGGCCATGCGCCGCCGCTTCGCCCTCCCGCTTCTGTTCGCCGCGATCGGCGCGTCCGGCTGCTCGGCCGGGCTGCGCGGGGTGTGGGCCGGGTCCTGCATCGTCATCGGGGATCGGGACCCCTTCGAGGTCCCCCTCGAGGTCGAGCTGGTGTACGACCGCCAGGGCATCCTGATGGGCAACGGCGCCTACGACTTCAACGGCTACACCTTTCACGGCACCCTCGAGGGCACGGTGGGCGAGGAGTCGGTCGAGTTTGCCTACGACGGCGTCTACGGCGGCTATCTCGTCGAGATGGCCGTCAAAGGCCGCCAGGCCACGCCGACGCGCATCGAGGGCACCTGCAGCTTCTTCGATGGCGCCGGGCCTGTCACGCTGGAGCGGGTGGGCGACGAGTAGCCGCGTCGGGCCCCGGCGGCGGCGCCAGCGCGCCAGGGGGCGGAGGCGGCGGCCCGAAGGGCCGGTGCGCAGCACGGAGCGGCCCCGCCGCGACCCGCCGGAAGCACCCGGTGCCCCGCACCGCGGGGCAGGCGCCCGCGCGTCCCTGGTGCGGCGCGCCCGGACTCAGCGGGTGCGGGCCTCCATCATGCGCACCCAGGGCTCGTTGTCGACGTACCAGCGGACGGTGTCGGCGAGGGCGGCGGCGGGGGCGAAGCGCGGGGACCAGCCGAGCTCGGCGCGGGCGCGGCGGGCGTCGATGGCGTAGCGGAAGTCGTGGCCGGGGCGGTCCGAGATGAACTGAATGAGGGATTCGGGCTTGCCCAGCAAGCCCAGGATGGCGCGGACGATGTCGAGATTGGAGCGCTCGTTGTCGGCGCCGATGTTGTAGACACGGCCTGCGGCGCCGATCTCCAAGACGGCGAGGACGGCCCGCGCGTGGTCGTCCACGTGGATCCAGTCGCGGACGTTGAGGCCGGTGCCGTAGACGGGGAGCGGCTGGTCGCGCAGGGCGCGGGAGACGATGACGGGGATGAGCTTCTCGGGGAACTGAAAGGGCCCGAGGTTGTTGCTGCACCGGGTGACGCTGACGGGGAGGCCGAAGGTGTGGTGCCAAGCGAGGGCGAGCAAGTCGGCGCTGGCTTTGGAGGCCGAATACGGGCTCGACGGCTGGATGGGCGAGTCTTCGGTGAAGCGGCCCTCTGGGCCGAGCGAGCCGTACACCTCGTCGGTGGACACCTGCACGAAGCGATGCACGCCGTGGCGACGGGCGGCGTCGAGGAGGACCTGCGTCCCCAGGACATTGGTGCGGATGAAGACGGAGGGAGCGTCGATGCTGCGGTCGACGTGCGACTCGGCAGCGAAGTGCACCACCGCGTCGATGCCCTCGCGAAACACCGACTCGACGGCTGCGGCGTCTGCGACGTCGGCCTGGACGAGCTGGTGGTGCGGGTCGCCGGCGATGGAGGCGACCGTGGATGGGTGGCCCGCGTAGGTGAGCTTGTCCAGGTTGACGAGGGACCAATCGGGGCGCTCGCGGCGAAGGAGGCGCAAAAACGCGCTCCCGATGAACCCGCAGCCGCCGGTGACGAGGAGCTTCATGCGTTCTCCGCGCGGGCGCCGAAGGCCCCGGCGATGGCCTGCACCACGGCGTCCACGTCGCCGTCGGTCATGCCGTGGTGGATGGGGAGGCAGAGGATCTCGTCGCCAAAGCGGCACGTCCACGGGAGCGCCGCCAAGTCGAGGCGACCCGTGTAGACGGCGGAGCGGATGGCGGTGCTGGCGAAGTAGCGCCGCGGCAGGATGCCATCGGCTTTCAGGGCGGCTTCGACGCCGTCCCGGCCGGGCCCACCGGGCGACGCACAGACGCGCAGTGGGTAGTAGCTGAAGTTGGGGGCCAAGCCCGGCTGGCCGAAGAGCGGGCCTGGGAGCACGAGCTCCTCGATCCCGAGGGCGCCGAGGCGGGCCTCGTAGGCGGCGGCGATGCCGGCGCGGGTGGCGATGGCGTCGTCCACGGCCGCGAGGTTGAGGAGGCCGAACAGCGCGCGTAGCTCGTCCATTTTGCCGTTGGTGCCGAAGTTCTCCTGCTCCTCACCCCGCACGAAGCCGAAGCTGCGGCGGCTGGCGCAGGCGTCGAGGGCCGCGGCGTCGGGGGAGACGATGGCGCCGCCCTCCAGCGTGTTGAAGACCTTGGTGGCGTGAAAAGAGAGGGCCGACGCCCAACCCCAGGTGGTGAGCGGGGCGCCGCCGAGCGTGACGGCGAAGGCGTGGGCGGCGTCGTAGAGCAGGCGAAGGCCGTGCCGGGCGGCGAGCGCCGACAGGGCCGGGTGGGGCGCGGGCAGCCCGTAGGCGTGCACCCCGACGATGGCCGTCGTGCGGGGCGTGATCGCCGCCTCGACCGCCGCCGGGTCGATCTGGAAGTCGGGGCCGACGTCCACGAAGACCGGCGTGTAGCGCGGGTCGTCGCAGAGGAGGTTCCATGTCGCCGGGAAGGAGTAGGCCGGGACGATGACCTCGCCGCCGTCCACGGCGGCGCGCAGCATCACCTCGATGGCGAGCGTGCCGTTGGTGAACAGCAGCGCGCGGGGCACCCCGAGGCGGGCCGCCAGCGCCGCCTCCAGCGCGCGGGCGCGGGGGCCCTGGTTGGTGAGCCAGCGGCTCGCGAAGACCTCGGCGATACCGGCTTGGAAGGCCGTGAGATCAGGCAGAAGCGGGCTCGAGACCGTCAGCCAGTCGCGGCCCGAAGGGTCGCCAGGGATGCGGGTGCCGGGGGAGCGGGACTTCATGGGGACGATCCGGAGGGGGGGTGTTATCCGGCCGCGGGGGCTTCGGGCACATGAAGGGCGTCATCCTCGCGGGGGGCAAGGGCACGCGGCTCCATCCGCTCACCAAGGCGACGAACAAGCACCTCCTGCCCGTCGGGCGGGAGCCGATGCTCTACCACTGCATCCGCCAGCTCCGCTCCGCCCGCATCGACGACATCCTCGTCGTCACCAGCACGGAGCACATGGGGGATGTCGTGCGCTGCCTCGGCACCGGCGCCGAGTTCGGCTGTGCGCTCACCTACCGCGTGCAAGAAGACGCCCTGGGCATCGCCCACGCGCTCGGGCTCGCCGAGGGCTTCGCCGGCGGCGAGCGGATCTGCGTCATCCTCGGGGACAACGTCTTCGAGTACAGCATCGCCCCGTACGCCGATGCGTTCCGCCTGCAAGACAAGGGGGCGCGGGTGCTGCTCAAGGCCGTGGAGGAGCCGCGCCACTACGGCGTCGCCGCCCTCGACGAGAAGCACGTCATCGAGATCGAAGAGAAGCCCGACGCCCCGAAGAGCAACTACGCCGTGGTGGGCCTGTATTTCTACGACCACACGGTGTTCGAGCACATTCGGCAGGTGGTGCCCTCGGCGCGGGGGGAGCTGGAGATCACCTCGGTGAACAACCGGTACATCGCGGCGGGGCTGCTGCAGTACGACGTGGTGCATGGCGCGTGGACGGACGCGGGGAAGCACGAGACGTACCAGGAGGCGAATCGGATTTTGTTCGCGAATGGGAACGAACTTCGGATCGGGGCTCGCTCCCGGTAAGTGTATCGTCTTCCCCGTCAGGAGATCGAGTGGCCGCCAATATGTTGATAGCCAGCCTTACAAGGCGACTTGGTGGGCCGCCACAGGAGTTCCCTCCGGAGTGGGCGAACGCGGAGTATCGGTTTGGCGAGGTGCGTCCAGACGATGCCGCGTCGCGTGCCGCTTGGTTGGCTGCGGTAAGGCGGGATTCCGCGGCGCTCGACTCTGTGTTCCGGCGATTGGCAGATG
>JBEIVK010000424.1:0-3991 GCA_040373935.1 Alphaproteobacteria bacterium | reverse complement strand
GGCGGCGCGGGGGGATGGGTCGTCGTCGGAGGGGACGGGCTCGATGGCCTCGAGCCCGCGGACGCGGGAGACGCGGCGCCAGTCGTGGTGGGGGGTGACGGCGTCGACGGCCCAGAGCTTGAACATCAGCGGGCTCCGAGGTGGGTTTTGAGGTCTGCCAGGACGGCGCGGGTGCCGGCGCCCTGGAACCACTTGAGCACGGCCGTGGGGACCAGGCCACCGGGCAGGTAGCGCAGCTCGTAGATGAGGCGCGCGCCGCCGGGGGTGCGGTGGACCTCCCACATCCCCTCTTGGAAGCCGACTTCGACGGCGTCGCCCTTGAGGCCGGATTGGTCCGCGGACTTGCGGAAGCGGACGCGGGTGCCGTCCGGCAGGGGCTCGGTGGTGACGTCGAGCACGACCTCGCGGTCGGGCGCGAGGGTGGCGGACTGGCGCTGGTAGATGCGCTGGACGCCGCCGCGGGTGGACAGGAGGGCGCTGTCGGCGAGGCTGGAGAAGATGGTGTCGTGGTTGGCCATCTGGGAGACGACGGCGGTGAGGCGCGCGGCGTCGACGACCCAGGCGCACTCGGCGCGGACGGGGGTGATGCCGCGGGCGTCGGTGGCGCCGACGTAGAACGCGCAGCCGTGCTCGGCGCCGGAGGGGGACCACGCGCCGACGGCGGCGAGCAGCAGCAGAAAGGACGGGTCCATGGGCGGGGGCCTCTGCGCGCGGGGCTAACGCGCCGGGGCCCGGGGTTCTCCGCGGGCGGCGGAAAAGACCCGGAGGAGCTGGCGGGCGGCGGCGGTGGGCGCGAGGGTGCCGGCGGCGACGGCGGCGGCGGTGGCGGGCCAGGCGGCGGCGACCGCGGGGTCCCCGTGGAAGGCGTCGCGCAGGCCGTCTTCGATGAGGTCCTCCATCCAGCGGCGGGCCTGGGCCTCGCGGCGGCGGCCGAGGGCGCCGGTGGCCTGCTGGGCGGCGCGGTGGGCCTCGACGGCCTCCCACACGGCAGAGACGCCGGTGCCCTCGACGGCGGAGCAGGTGAGGACGGGCGGGCGCCACTCGGCGCGGGCGTGCAGGGTGTCGACGGCGGCTTGCACGGCCTGGGCGGCGCGGGCGGCGGGCAGGCGGTTGGGGCCGTCGGCCTTCTGCACGGTGAGGACGTCGGCCAGCTCCATGATGCCGCGCTTGATGCCCTGCAGCTCGTCGCCGGCGCCGGCGAGGAGGAGGACGAGGAAGGTGTCGGTCATGCCGGCGACGACGGTCTCGGACTGGCCGACGCCGACCGTCTCGACGAGGACGACGTCGTAGCCGGCGGCTTCGCAGAGGAGAAGCGCCTCGCGGGTGCGGGCCGCGACGCCGCCGAGGGTGCCGCCGGCCGGGCTGGGCCGCACGAAGGCGCCGTCCGCCATGGACAGGCGGGCCATGCGGGTCTTGTCGCCGAGGATGCTCCCGCCGGTGCGGGCGGAGCTGGGGTCCACCGCGAGCACGGCGACCCGGTGGCCGGCGCCGAGCAGCTCCATGCCGAGCGCCTCGATGAAGGTGCTCTTTCCGACGCCGGGCACGCCGGTGACGCCGACCCGCCGGGCGCGGCCGGTGCGGGGCAGCACGCGGCCGAGGAGCTCGGCGGCGAGGTCTTGATGGGCGGGGAGTGTGCTTTCGACGAGGGTGATCGCCCGGGCGAGGGCCGCGCGGTCTCCCGCGCAGAGCGCCTCGGCCCAGGCGCCGACCGGCGGGAAGGGCCGCCTCACGCGGGGGCGCCGGCCCCGAGCAGGGTGAGCAGCCGGGCGGCGGCCTCGGGGATGACGGTGCCCGGGCCAAAGACGGCGACGGCGCCGGCCGCGAGCAGGGCCGGGTGGTCTTGGGGCGGGATGACGCCGCCGACGACGATGAGGATGTCGTCGCGCCCCCACCCGTCGAGCGCGGCGCGCAAGGCGGGCACGAGCGTGAGGTGGCCGGCGGCGAGGCTGCTCACGCCGACGATGTGGACGTCGTTCTCCACGGCTTGGCGGGCGGTCTCCTCGGGGGTTTGGAACAGGGGACCGACGTCGACGTCGAAGCCGAGGTCCGCGAAGGCGGTGGCGATGACCTTCTGGCCGCGGTCGTGGCCGTCCTGCCCCATCTTGGCGAGCAGGATGCGGGGGTGGCGCCCCTCGGCGCGGGCGAAGGCCTCCACCTGGTCCAACACGGGCTGCATGGCGTCGACCCCCCCGGCCCATTCTTGACGGTAGACGCCGCGCAGGGCGTGCGGCGTGGCGGCGTGGCGCCCGAAGACGTTCTCCAGGGCGAGGCTCATCTCGCCGACGGTGGCCCCGGCCCGGGCGGCCTCGACGCTGGCGGCGAGCAGGTTGCCGTCGCCGGTGCGGGCGACGGCCTCCAGCGCGCCGAGGGCGGCCGCGACCCGCGCGCCGTCCCGGCTGGCCCGCAAGGCGTCGAGGCGGGCGACCTGGGCGGCGCGCACAGCCGCGTTGTCCACCTGGCGCACCTCGACCGGCGCCTCGTCGGGCACTGTGTAGCGGTTGACGCCGACGAGCACCTGGCGCCCGCTGTCGATGCGGGCCTGGGTGCGCGCCGCGGCCTCCTCGATGCGCAGCTTGGGCAGGCCGGCGGCGATGGCGGCGGCCATCCCGCCGTGGGCCTCGACCTCGGCGATGAGCGCGCGGGCCTTCTCGACGAGGGCCTCCGTGAGCCCCTCGACCACATCGGCGCCGCCCCACGGGTCCGCCGCCCAGCAGGCGTCGGACTCGGCCTGCAGGAAGAGCTGCGTGTTGCGGGCGATGCGGGCCGAGAAGTCGGAGGGCAGGGCCAGCGCTTCGTCGAAGCTGTTGGTGTGCAGCGACTGGGTGTGGCCCCAGGCGGCGGCCATCGCCTCGTAGGCCGTGCGCATGACGTTGGTGTAGGGATCTTGGGCGGTGAGCGACCACCCGCTCGTCTGGCTGTGCGTGCGCAAGCAGGCGGAGCGCTCGTCTTGCGGCGAGAAGTGCGTGGTGACCAGCTCGTGCCAGAGGCGCCGGGCGGCCCGCAGCTTCGCGACCTCCATCAGCGGGTTCATGCCGATGGCCCAGAAGAACGAGATGCGCGGGGCGAAGGCATCGACCGCCAGCCCGGCCGCGACGCCGGCGCGCAGGTACTCCAGGCCGTCTGCGAGGGTGTAGGCGAGCTCGATGTCGGCCGTCGCGCCGGCCTCCTGCATGTGGTAGCCCGACACGCTGATGCTGTTGTACTTCGGCATGTGTTCGGCGGTGAACCGGAAGATGTCGCCGATGATCCGCATCGAGGGGGCGGGCGGGTAGATGTACGTGTTGCGGACCATGAACTCCTTGAGGATGTCGTTCTGGATGGTCCCCGTGAGCTGGGCGGGCGCGACCCCCTGCTCCTCGGCGGCGGCGATGTAGAGCGCGAGGATGGGCAGCACGGCGCCGTTCATGGTCATCGACACGGACATGCGCCCGAGCGGGATGCCGGCGAACAGGGTGCGCATGTCGAGGATGCTGTCGATGGCGACCCCCGCCATCCCGACGTCTCCCGCCACCCGCGGGTGGTCCGAGTCGTAGCCGCGGTGGGTCGCCAGGTCGAAGGCGACGGACAAGCCCATCTGGCCAGCCGCGAGGTTGGCCCGGTAGAAGCGGTTGGACTCCTCGGCCGTGGAGAAGCCGGCGTACTGCCGCACCGTCCACGGGCGGGTGCGGTACATCGTCGGGTACGGGCCGCGCGTGAAGGGCGGCAGCCCGGGCCAGGTGCCGCGCACGGCGGCGCCGGCCCCGGCGGGCGGGGCCGCCGGCAGCGGGATGCCCTCGGGGCTCTCCCAGGCGGGGCCCGACGGGTCCCCGGCGGAGACGGGAGCGGACCAGGGAAGACCTTGCAGCGGCGGGATCATGGTGCGGCCCCCTCGGTGACGGCGGCGTGCAGCGCGCCGAGGACGTCCACCGCGTCGGCGCCCAGGTGGATGAAGAACGCGGCCCCGGCGGCGCGCAGCGCCGCCTCCTGGGCCCCGGGCGCGCCGGCGACGAGC
>JBEIVK010000020.1:0-16233 GCA_040373935.1 Alphaproteobacteria bacterium | reverse complement strand
CGCCGCGTGGGTTCGCCGCCCGCCGCGGGAGCCCGCGCCGCGGGTGGCCGTCATCGGCGCGGGGCCTGCCGGCCTGGCCTGCGCCCGCTCCCTGCACGACGCGGGCTTGCCGGTCGTCGTGTTCGACAAGGGGCGCGGGCCCGGCGGCCGGCTCTCCACCCGCCGCGACGGTCCCCACCGCGTCGACCACGGCGCGCAGTACGTCACCACCCGGGATCCCCAGGTCAGCCGTTGGTTCGCGGCGTGGGAGGCCGCCGGCCTGCTCGTGCCCTGGGCCCCGCGCGTCGCCGGCCCCGGGGAGCCGGCGGCGCCGCCGCGTGGCCGCTGGCTGGTCGCGCAGCCGGGCATGAACGCCCTCGTGCAGCACCTCGCCGCTGGGCTCGATGTGCGCTTTGGGCTGCGCGTGGACGCCGTCGCGGCCCCGGCGGGCGGCTTCTCGCTGCGCGGCGAGGACGGCGCGGATTTGGGTTCGTTCGACCGGGTCATCGTCGCGGTCCCGGCGCCCCAGGCCGTCCCGCTGCTCGCCGTCGCGCCGGCCCTCGCGGCCGCGGCGGCGGCCCGGCCGATGGTCCCCAACCACACCGTGATGCTGCGCCTTCCCCCGGGCTTCGACCCCGGCTTCGACGTCTGGCGTGCCCCCGATGGGCCGCTCGCGTGGGCCTGCCGCGGCGGCAGCCGGCCGGGGCGCCCCGAGGACGGCGTCTGGGTGCTGCAGAGCCACGCTGCCTGGGCGGCCGACCACCTCGAAGACGACGCCGCGGAGGTCATCGCCGCTTTGTGGGGCGCGTTCGCCGCTGCGGTCGGCCCCGGCGCCCCCGCCCCCCTCTCCACCGCCGCGCACCGCTGGCGCTTCGCGCGCCCCGCCGCGGATCTCCCGGTCGTGGGCCCGCTCTGGGACGGCCGCGTCGGCGCGTGCGGGGACTGGTTGGCCGGCCCGCGCGTGGAGGACGCCCTCTCCACCGGATTTTCCCTCGCGGCCCGGGTGCTCGGGGGGCTCTGATGGGCGTGCAGGTCGTCTGGTTCAAGCGTGACCTTCGGGTGCGCGACCATGCCCCCCTCTTCCGGGCCGCGCAGGCGGGGCCGGTGCTCGGGCTCTACATCGTGGAGGAGGGCATCTGGGGCGCGGATGATGCGGAGGCGGCCCAGGCGGACTTCGTGCGCGGGTGTCTGCTCGCGCTGCGCCGCAGCCTCGCCGCGCTCGGCGTGCCGCTGCTCGTGCGGGCGGGGCGCGCCATCGCCGTGCTGGAGCGCGTGCACGACGCCACCGGCTTCGACGGCTTGTGGAGCCACGAAGAGACGGGCCTCGGCTTCTCGTTCGCCCGGGACCGCGCCGTCGCGCGCTGGGCGGCCGGCCGCGGCGTGCGCTGGGTGGAGTGTTCGCAGACCGGTGTGCGCCGGCCCCATCCCCGCCGCGACGACTGGGCCGCCGACTGGGAGCGCCGCATGCGCGCCCCGCTGGTCCCGGTGCCCGCCCGCATCCGCGGCGCGGCGGATCCGGCGGAGGCCCCCGACGTCGAGGGGCCGGCTGCCGCCGCCCTCCTGCCGCGCGCGGCCTCGCCGCGGGCGGGCGAAGGCGCTGCGTGGGAGCTTCTCCGCGGCTTCTTGCGTCACCGCGGCCTGCACTACCGCGCCGACATGGCGAGCCCGGTCGCCGGGGCCACGGGCTGCTCGCGCCTGTCCCCGCACCTCGCGTGGGGCACGCTCTCGGTGCGGCAGGTCTACCAGAGCCTGCTGCGCCGCGAAGAAGACCTGCACCTCGCCGCCGCCCGCGGCCGCCCGGTGGACCCGGCCTGGGCGCCGAGCCTCGCGTCGTTCCACAGCCGCTTGCGCTGGCACTGCCACTTCATGCAGCGGCTCGAGGACTTTCCGCAGCTGGACCGCGTCCCGCTCAACCCGGCCCTCGCGCCTTTCGCCCGCGCCGCGCACGACCCCGCCCGCTTCGCCGCCTGGGCCGAGGGCCGCACCGGCTGGCCCTTCGTCGACGCCTGCATGCGCGCCCTGTGCGCCACCGGCTGGCTCAACTTTCGGGCGCGGGCCATGCTCGTCTCGGTCGCCACGTGGTCGCTGGACCTCGACTGGCGGGCCGTCGGTGCCCATCTCGCCCGCTGTTTCACGGATTACGAGCCCGGGATCCACTGGTCCCAGGTGCAGATGCAGGCCGGCCTCACGGGCATCAGCACCCCGCGGGTCTACAACCCGACGAAGCAGGCCGAAGACCACGACCCGGACGGCACCTTCATCCGCGAGTGGGTGCCCGAGCTCGCCGCGGTGCCGGCCCCGTGGATCGCGGCGCCGCACACCCTGCCCCCGCTGCTCGCGCGGTCCATCGGCTTCCGCCCGGGCGTCGACTACCCCGCGCCGATCGTCGATCCGCTCTCCGTGCAGCGGGCGCGCAAGGCCCTGCGATCCGCCGTGGCCGCCCATCCGGCCGCGGCAGAAGCCACCGCCGCCGTGTTGCAGCGCCACGGCAGCCGCCGCCGCCCGCCCGTTCGCCCGCGGCCGGACTAAACTGCCCCCGAGGTCCTCCCCATGCCCCGTCCTCTGTCCGTGGCCCTGTTCGCCGTTCTGTTCGCCGGATGCGCCGAGGGCACCCTCCGCGGGGAGGGGCCCGCCGGGGGCCGGGCCGACTCCGGCGCCGCGGGCGCGGATGACACCGCCGCCGCGCCGCCCGGCCCGCTGCACGATGACGTCGACATCGACCCTCTGCTCGCCCATCTCGACGCGCTCGACGCCATCGGTGCGGCGCACGGCGGCAACCGCCTCGCGTTGAGCCCCGGGTACGACGCGTCGGTCGCCTACGTCGTCGGCGTGCTCGAAGACGCCGGCTACACCGTCACCCGCCAGGAGTTCCCCTGGTCCGCCTGGCAGCGCACCGGCCCGGCGGCGCTGGATGCCGTAGGCCAGGACTGGGCGGACAACGCGGACATCGCGCCCTTCTCCGGGTCGGCTGGCGGGTCGGTGACGGCGGAGGTGGTGCCCGTGGCCATCACGCTCCCGATGACGGGCCCCGCCAACACCTCGGACTCGGGCTGCTCCGCCCGGCACTGGGAGGGCTTCCCCGTCGGCGCCATCGCGCTCGTGCAGCGCGGCACCTGCACCTTCACCGACAAGGTGGTGGGCGCCCAAGCGGCGGGCGCGAGCGCCGTCATCCTGTTCAACGAGGGGCAGTCGGATCGTCGCGATCTGCTGCAGGGCAACATGGAGCCCTCCACCATTCCGGTGCTCGGCGCGCGCACGGCCGTCGCCGAGGCCATCGTCGCCGCGCTCGCCGGCGGCCCGGTCACCGCCACCCTCACCGTGGCGGCCGAGACGACGGTCGGCTCCTCGTGGAACATCCTCGCCGATCTGCCGGGCGAACGCCCGGAGATGGTCGTCGTCGGCGCCCACCTCGACAGCGTCGCCGCCGGCCCCGGCGTCAACGACAACGGCTCCGGCACCGCCTTCGTGCTCGAGGCCGCCCGCCTGCTCGCCGCCCGGGGCGAGGTCCCGGCCAACACCCTGCGCTTCGCGTTCTGGGGCGCCGAGGAGGCCGGCCTCATCGGCAGCAGCGTCTACGTGCAGGCCCTCGGCCCGGCAGACCGCGCGGCCCACCTCGCCAACCTCAACTTCGACATGCTCGCCAGCCCGAACGGCGCGCGCTTCGTCTACGACGGGGACGGCGACAGCGGCCTGCCCGGCTTCCCGGCGCCGGTCGGCAGCGCGCTCATCGAGTCGTTCTTCACCGACTTCTTCGCCACCCAGGGGCAAAGCTGGCTTCCCACCGCCTTCGACGGCCGCAGCGACTACGGCCCCTTCATCGCGGCCGGCATCCCCGCCGGCGGCCTCTTCTCCGGGGCCGAGCAGGCCAAGACGGCTCTCCAAGCCCGTGACTTCGGCGGCGAGGCCGGCGAGGCCTACGACGCCTGCTACCACCGCGGGTGTGACGCGCGCCCCAACGTGGACCCAGTGCTGTTCCTCGACCTCGCGCGCGCCGCCGCCGCGTCCATCGAAGCCGCGGCGTCCACCCCGGCTTTTGTGGACCCGCCCTCCCGCTCCCGCGGGCCGCGCGGCCCCGTCCTCACCGCCGATCCAGGCCGCGGCCCCGCCACTTGCGGCGGACCGGGGCCTCTGCTCCGCTGAGCCCGCCCGTCCGCAAGGCTCATCATCCGGGGGCAGGGGAAACCAAGGTTTCCCCCGCTACGCCCCCTTCCTGTCCCGCCGCCGGCCGCCCCGCGCCCGCCGCGGCAGGCGTGTCGCGGTCTCCCAGGCGGCGCGCCCCCGCTTTCCGGGCGACAAACGTCTGAACTGCGTTTTGATCGCTGGCCCCGTTCTTGCTAAGGCTCCGACGGTCCCCCCGGAGGCCTGATGTTCGTCCCCGCCATTCTCTCCGTGTTGCTCGCCGGCTGCAGCCCGTTCCAGTCCATCTCGAGCTGTGACACCGGCGACCCGGTCGAGAAGTGTGTGCCCCCCATCGACACCGGTGACACCGACGACACCGACACCGGCGGCCCCGACACCGGCGGGCCCGACACCGGCGGCCCCGACCCGGTGGAGCTGCCCGTCGGCGCGCACGCCCGCTGGCAGCGCGCGTGCGGGCCGGCCGACGGCGCGGCGATGGAGCTGGTCGTCGGCCTCGCCGAGCCGACCTGCGAGGCGCTTCACGCCGCCCCCACGCTGCGCGTGATGGTCATCGACGACGTGGCGCTCACCGGCACCTGGGCCATCGGCCCGGACCTCGCGGACCCGGCCTTCGCCCAGTGGCAGAGCGCCGACGACGTGGATGGCTTCGCCAGCGCCACCGACGGCACGCTCACCGTGGAGGCGGGCGCGGCCGGCGGGTTCTCGGCCACCGGGCAGGCTTCCTTCGGTGATCTCGGCGTGGTCCTGCTCGATGGCCTCTCGGTGCTCGACTGCACCGCCGAGCAGCCCATCTGCGGCTGAGCGCGGCGCTCAGCGCCCCTGCTGCTTGAGCGAGAGCCCGCCGTCGACCGCGAGGATCTGGCCGGTCAACCAGGGGTTCTCGACGAGCAGCTCCAGCGCGCTGGCGATGTCGGCCGGCTGGCCGAGGCGGCCGAGCGGGTGCAGGCGCAGGCTGGCGTCCCGACCGGGCCCCGGCGCCGTCATCGCGGCGGCGAGAGGCGTCTCGACGAGGCCCGGCGCCACGGCGTTCACCCGCACCCCGCGGCTGGCGTAGGTGGCGGCGGCGCTGCGGACCATGGCCTCCAGGCCGCCCTTGGCCGCCGCGATGGCCTCGTGGTTGGCCAACCCCGCCTGGGCCGCCGCGGTGCTGCAAAAGGTGAGCGAGCCGCCGCCCTCTTGGCGCTGCAGGCGCTCGGTGCCCGCGCGCAGCACGCGGAAGGCCGAGGTGAGGTTGAGCGCCAGCACGGCGTCCCAGTCGGCGTCCGTCGTGCGGTGGGCCGGCTTGAGCAGGATGCTGCCCACGGCGTGGACGAGGTGGTCCACCCGGCCGTGCGCCTCGACCGCCCGCGCCACGGCGGCGGCCGCGGTGTCGGGGGCGAGCAGATCTCCCGGCGCCGGGGTGGCGTCCAACGCGGCGCAGAGCGCGTGCAGACGCCCCTCGTCCCGCGCCGCGAGCACGAGGCGGTGCCCCCGCGCGGCGAGTCGCTGGGCCAGGGCGGCGCCGATGCCGCCGGTGGCGCCGAAAATCAGGGTGACAGACATGGGACGCTCCAAGCGTTGCCCCTTTGTCTACCCTTTGCATACAGTTGTGCCAAGCGCCTCAGGCCGGCACCTGCGCCCCCGCCATCTCCGGGACGATCGGCACGTCCTCGGTGCGGGCCCAACCCCGGGCCTCTTCCCAGGTGAGGGGGCGCTCCGGGCGCGGGCGCAAGGCGAGGACGGTCGTCTCGAAAAACCCGCGCATCGTGCGGAACATCGCGGAGGTGTCGATCCAGCAGGCCCGCATGCAGCCCTCGCAGGCGCCGGCCTCCATCATGCGCTTCTGCTCGTAGACCGCGGAGTGGAAGTACTCTTCGAAGCCTGGGTCCAAGAAGGACAGGTGCTGGTGGATGGTGCGGTGGCAGATGGTGAACTGCCCGTTGGGCGCGACGCTGAAGTAGAGCCGCCCGGCGTCGCAGCCCTCGGCCGGGAAGCGGCCCGTCGTCAGGTAGCGGCGGCTGCTCTCCAGGTAGGGCGTGCTGTTGAGGATCGGGTAGCCTTCGGCCTTCATGGCGATGAGCGTGTCGTAGGCGCGGTTGACGCGGGCCGTCACCTCGTCGCGCGAGTCCGCGCGGTAGACGCCCATGTCCGGCCGGTACCGGATGAAGCGGGCCTCGAAGTTCTGCACGCCGGCCTTCGGGTCGGGGAGAAGCTCGACCGGCAGGAAGGAGATGCCGAAGCCGATGGCCCGCGCGAAGCGCGCCATGTCCGGCAGCTCTTCCAAGTTGACGTTGCTGACCACACAGTT
Source organism: Alphaproteobacteria bacterium (assembly GCA_040373935.1). Lineage (GTDB taxonomy): Bacteria > Myxococcota_A > UBA796 > UBA796 > UBA2385 > JBEIVK01. The sequence goes on along the minus strand of JBEIVK010000020.1, from coordinate 9,827 downwards.
GATGGTGGGCATCGAGCCCGGCACCCCGTGCAGCCGATTGCCGACGTGGGCCATCGTGCGCACCGCCTCGTCCCAGGAGCCGTCCTTTTCGCAGATCCAGTCGAAGCGCGCCGGGTAGAGGCTGTCCAGCGAGATGCTGAAGTTGCGCACCCCGGCGTCGATGCAGCGGTCGATGCGGGCGCGGATGTCGGGCCCGATGCCGTTGGTGAGCACGCGGATGTTGAGCCCCGCCTCCACGAAGCACCGCGCCGCCTCCTCGAGGTGGGCCACGGCGAAGGGCTCGCCGCCGCCGATGCTCACCTGGACCACGCCGAGGCGCGCCATGCGCTGCGCAATCTCGCGGATCTGCGGGATGGAGAGCTCTTCCCGCTCGTCGCCGTAGCGCCAGATGCCGCACATCTTGCAGGTGAGGTTGCAGCGGTGCGTGATGCCGAAGTGGGCGTAGACCGGGACATCTCGGGTGAGGGCGGCCTGCGCGATGCGCGCGACGTTGCGGGCGCTGGTGCGGAGCATCGTTGCCTCGGGGTTGGCGTGCCCCATCCTATCCCAGCGCCGCCGCCGTGGTCGGGCCAGACCGGGGCTTCTCCGCGGCCCCCTCCCGCCGGGGGGCGGCCAGCTCTGTCGCAGCGGGTTAGCACGCAGTCTGCACAGAGTGAACAGACGATGGGCTATCGGATCCACACGGTGTCGCGCCTCACCGGCATCGCGCGCAACACCCTGCTCGCCTGGGAGCGGCGCTTCGACTTCCTCGAGCCCACCCGCCAAGACAACGGGTACCGCGAGTACACCGACCAGGATCTCTCTCTGCTCCAGGCCGTGAAGCGCCTCGTCGACGAGGGCTACAAGATCAGCGAGGCCGTGGCCATCGTGAAGGGGGCCGCCGCCGCGGGCGGCGTCCCGCGGCTGGAGGGTGCGCCGGCGGTGGCGGCGCGGCCGATCGCGCTGCTGCACGGCAGCCTGTGGGCCCAGCTCGAGGCCGCCGACGGCCAGGCGGACGGCCTCGCCGCCGTGTTCTCCGGCCCGTCGCTCACGGCGTTGCTGGAGGCGGGCCCCGGGCTCGGCGCGGAGCTGTGCGTCCTCAGCCTGGGCTGCCTCGGGCCCACGCCGGTCGAGGCGTACCAGCGCGTGTTGGCCGCCACGGGCACCTCCCGGGCCGTGGTGGTGCACGAGTTCGCCACGCACGCGGCCCTGGTGCGGCTGGCCCAGGCCGGGGCGCGGCTGGTGCAGGGGCCGCCGCGCGCGGCGGCGGTTCGGCAGGCGATCTTCGAGGTGCTCGCCGTGGAGGCGGCCGTCCAGGCCGGGCCGCCGCCCCCCTTCGCGGAGCCGGCGGGCGTCGCCCCTCCAACCCGGTTCTCGGCGTTGCAGCTCGCGCTGCTGCGGGAGCGGCGCTCCGCCATCGGCTGTGAGTGCCCCAACCACCTCGCCGGGCTGGTCGAGGCCCTGCGCGGCTTCGAGGACTACAGCGCGTCCTGCGCCTCCCGAGACCCGGCGGACGCCGCGCTGCACCGGGCGCTGCTCGTGGGGACGTCCGAGGCCCGGCGCGCCATGGAGGAGCTGTTGGCCCGCGTGGTGGAGCACGAGTCCATCGTGCTCCCGGCCCGCTGAGGGCGGCGGCGCGCCGGCGGCGGGGAGGGAAGGGGGCGTTACGGGGGAAACCGCAGGTTTCCCCTGTCCCTTGATGATGAGCGCCGGGGAGGTGGAGGCGGAGGCGGGGGATCAGCCCGCGCCGACCTCCAGGCAGGCGGCGCGGGTGGCCTCGATGATGTGGCTGACGTCCGCGGGGCGCAGGTTGGGGTGGACGGGCAGGTGCAAGAAGGTGCGCACGGCCTCGGCGGCGTTGGGGCAGTCGGCGCGGAACTCGGGGAAGAGCGGGTGGTCGCCGAAGGCGTTCATGTAGCCGGTGGTGGTGTCCACCCCGCGGGCGCGAAGGGCGGCGGCGAGGGCGTCGCGCCGGGGATGATGGACGACGAAGCTCATGTAGATGGGCTCGGCGCCCTCCGGGTAGGTGGGCGTGACGAGGCCGGGGACGTGCGCGAGGCCGGCGTCGAGCGCGCGGCCGTTGCGGCTGCGGGCGCCGTTGAGGGCCTCGATGCGGGCGAGCTGCCGGAGGCCGACCGCCGCCTGGGCGCCGAGGGGGCGGGATTGGGCGGCGTAGCTGGCGGACAGGCGCTCGTAGCGCACCTCGGGCTCGCCGAAGGGCTGGTGGATCGGGTCTTTCCCGAGGGCGTTGCCGACGCGGATGACCGGGTCCAGGGCGGCCCAGTACACGAACGGGTGGGTGGCGGCCCACATCGCTGCGCCGACCGCCGCCTCCTTGGCGGCCTTTTTGACCGGCGTTTGGCCCCCGGCGTCCACTGTGGCGCGGATGCGAGCGGCCACGCGGTCGTCGTCGGTGGTGACCATCGCGCCGCAGAGGGTGGTGATGTTTTTGGTGAGGCCGAAGGTGTAGTAGGCGTGGTCTCCGAGGTGGCCGACCCGCTGGCCCTTGTAGCGGGCGCCGGTGGACTGGGCGCAGTCTTCGATGACCGTGATGCCGTGGGCGTGGGCGATGGCGCGGATGGCGTCCATGTCGCAGGGGGTGCCGAACAGATGGGTGGGCACCACGGCTTTGGTGCGCGGGGTGATCGCGCGGCGGAAGGCCTCCGGGTCCAAGACGTGGGAGCGCAGGCCGACGTCGGCGAAGACGGGGCGCGCGCCGAGGAGCGGCACCATCGCCGGGATGGCGAAGTAGGTGAGGGCCGGCAGGATGACCTCGTCGCCCGGGCCGACGCCGGCGGCCTCGAGCAGCAGGTAGAAGCCGTAGCGGGCCGACGGCACGGTGATGGCGTGCCGCGCGCCGATGAAGCCGGCGAAGGACTGCTCCCACGTCGTGATCGTCGCGGCCTCGTCCCCCGGCACCGCGAGGTGGCGGGCGGCGGTGAGCGCTTCGCGCGGGCTGAAGCTGGGGCTGAAGCGCGGGATGCGACCGAACATGGAACCTCCGGCCGAGGGGTCTAGCCCGGCGGCGGCGCGCCGCCCGTGGCATGCTGCGTGCGCCGAGGGCCCCGCGTGGAGAACGTGCGCGACACGAGCCTGCTTTCGCCGCGCCAGCGCCTGTCTTGGGCCCGCGGGATCCTGCTCGGCGTGGTGCTCCTGTGGGGCGGGGCCGAGGCGCTGCTCCAGGCGGCGGGTGCGGCCACTGCGGCCCCCGGGCTGCTGTTCGCGGTGGCCGGCGAGCTGGCGCTGCTGCTCGTCGCGACCTGGGCGTCACCGGGGATCCGGCGGCACCTCGAAGCCGCGATGGTGGCCGCGCTGCTGCTCGTCGCGGCCCACCTCGCCGTCGGCCTCGCGGTGGACGGCTTTCACGTCGTGCGCACCGGGCTTCACAGCGCCTTGCTGCTCGCCGCCACCGGGCTCATCCCGGTGCTCTTCCCCTCCGGGCGGCCGCTGCTCGCCTTCGTCGCCGGGATGTTGGCCCTGACGGCGGCGGTGGCGGCGGTGCATGGGGTGCGGTCGCCGCTGGCGTGGGGCCACCTCGCGGTCACCGGCGCGTCGCTCGCCGTGATGGGCGTCGTCCAGGCCACGCACCGGCATGTCCTCGGTCGGCTCGCGGCCTCGGAGACGCGCTACGCGCTCGCGGCGGCGGGGACGCAAGATGGCTTGTGGGACTGGGATCTCGTCGAGGGGCACCTCGGGTTGAGCGCCCGCTGGTCCGCGCTGGTGGGCGTGGAGCCCGGCAGCGGCACGGGGGATCCGGCGCGCTGGCTGGACCGCGTCCTGCCGGCGGACCGGGCGCGCCTTCTGGCGGCCATCGACGACCACATCGCCGGCCGAACGCAGATTTTCGAGTGCGAGCACCGCATCGTCCGCGGGGACGGCGAGACCCGGTGGTTCCTGGCGCGCGGCCGCGCGGCCCGGCGTCCGGATGGCCGCGCGGTGCGCCTCGCGGGCTGGTTGACCGACGTGCAGGCCCGCCCCGGCGCCTCCGCCGAAGAAGAGCGGCTCGCGCTGCTGGGCTGGGCGTCGCGCGTCGGCGGCGTGGGCTTCGCGGGCATCGGGCGCGACGGCGCGCTCCGCTGGGCGAGCCCCTTCCTCACCGAGCTGCTCGGCGAATGGGACGAACCGGGGGCGGCGCCCGGGGCGCGGGGCTGGCGGGCGATCGCGCGGGCGGCGGGGCTCGACGGCGCGCGCGGGTCCGACGACGACGGCGTCTTCGTGTGGGTCGCGGACGTGGAGACGCCGGCGGGCGAGCGGCGGGTCTTCGAGCTGCGGGTGGCGGGCGGAGGCCAGCGGGCGGGGTGGCTGCCGGGGCGCGTGCTGGCGGTGCGCGACGTCACGGGGCCGGTGCAGGCCGACGAAGAGCTGCGCACGCTCACCGAGGAGCACCGGCGCTCCCGGGACGCAGCGCTGGCGGCCAGCCGTGCGAAGAGCACCTTCCTCGCCAACGTGAGCCACGAGCTGCGCACGCCGCTCAACGCGATCATCGGCTACGCCGAGCTGCTCGCCGAGGACGCCGAGGCGGAGAAGGACGGCCTTCGCCAGCAAGACCTCGGGCGCATCCGGCAAGCCGGGCTGCAGCTGCTCGGGCTCATCGACGGCATCCTCGATCTGAGCAAGGTCGAGGCGGGCCGCATGGACCTCCACAACGCCGAGCTGGACCTGCACAGCTTGGTCGACGCCGTGGTGGCCGCCGTTCAGCCGGCGTGCGACCGCCACGGGGACCTCCTCGTGGTGGACTTGCCGGACGCGCGGGTGCCGCTGCACCACGACGCCACCCGCCTGCGCCAGATCCTGCTCAACCTGCTGAGCAACGCCGCGAAGTTTACGCGGGACGGGACCATCACGCTGTCGGTCGACCTGCTGGCCGGCGGGGAGCGCGTGGCCTTCGCGGTGGCGGACACCGGGCCCGGCCTGAGCGCCGAAGACCTCGCGCGGGTCTTCGAGGAGTTCTACCAGGGCGACGCGGCCTCGCCGGCGCATGGGGGGACCGGGCTCGGGCTCGCCATCTCGCGGCGCCTCGCGGAGCGCATGGGCGGGACCTTGACGGCCCGCAGCGTGTTGGGGCGCGGGGCGGTCTTCACGCTGGAGCTGCCGCGGCTGTTGGGGGCGGGCGCGGCGTTGTTTCCGGTGGTGGCGGTCCCGGGGAGCGGGCCGGCCGGGGAGCCCCTCGACGGGCCGGCCCGCGGCCTCCGCTTCGACGGAGTGCCGGCGCTGCCCGTTGCCGACGGCGGGGCAGGGGATACCGTAGCGCAAAGCCCGCCGCCCCGAGGTCCCGATGGCCATCCTCCCCATCCTCGAAGCCCCGCATCCGGTCCTGAGCAAGAAAGCCCGGCGGGTTGAGCCCGGCGAGTTCGGCCCCGGCTTGGCGCAGCTGCTGGAGGACATGGCCGAGACGATGTACGCGGCGCCCGGGGTCGGGCTCGCGGCGCCGCAGGTGGGCGACGGGCGGCGCATCCTCGTGGCGGACCCGGGCTTCCAGGACGAGGACGGCGAGACGCGCAAGGGCATCCACATCCTCAAGATGGTGAACCCGGAGATCGTCGAGCGCAGCACCGACTTCATCGACTGGGAAGAGAGCTGCCTGTCCGTTCCCGAGTACAGCCTGGACGTTCGGCGGTCCCGGCGGATCCGCGTCACCTGGCAAGACGAGGCGGGCGCTCCGCAAGAGCAGGTCTTCGAGGACTTCGCGGCCGTCGTGATGCAGCACGAGATGGACCACCTGGAGGGCGTCACCTTGCTGGAGCGGTCGAGCCGCCTGCGGCGCAGCCGCTACCTCTCGCGGGCGCGCAAGGCGCGCGGGCCGGACGCGCTGCCGGCGCGCTGAGGCATCAGCCGGGCGGTGCGCCGGCCTCGGCGGCGAGGAGCCGGGCGACGAAGGGCGCGCGCAGGTAGAAGCCAAGGGGAAGGGTGGAAGCCCACTCTCCTTCATGGTCCACCACCCAGACCCGGTCGTCCCGGTGGGCTGCCTTGGGGCGGAGCTGGAGGGCGCGACCGCGGTGCCCGCGCTGCATCCAGACCTCCCCGCGGATGAGCAGCGCCGTCAGCTCCTCCCAATCGGCCCGCAGCAGCGCTTCTTCGTCGGGGGTGGGCGCCCAGAACACCGGAACGCCGAAGCGCCGGGTGGCGGGCAGGCCCTCGCCCCACACGGGGACGAACAGCACCTGCGACAAGCGCTCTCGCACGGTGGAGGCCGCCCAGTCCCGGGGTTGCAGCGGGTCGTGGCGGGCGTGCGTGACCCAGGTCGCCTCGCGCGGCCGCCCGTGCGCGCCGATGGGAACGGTCTTCAGCTCGACGCCCAGCTGCGGGAAGTCGGGCTCGGCGTGGGACGCGGCGGTGGCGCCGAGCGCGGCCTCGACAAGCTGCCCGATGAGCCCCTTCGCATGGCGCAAATCCGCGGGGAGGGCGACGCCGAGCAGCGCAGCCGCCTCGCCCACCGTGAGCCCGGCGAGGGCGTCGGCGCGGTCCAGCAGCGCGGGAACGGAGGGCGGCGGCGGCGCACGCATCGCCGGCTGGTATGGCGCCGGACCGGGGCGCGCACGGGGCCGCGCGCGGAGGGGGTGGCGTTACGGAGGGGGCGTGCCCCCTCCGTCCACCGATAAGGAAACACCGAAGGAGGCGAAGGATCGCTCCCGGGGTGATGCGTTCGGAGCGGCATGCTACGGGCCAGAATGGGCGCGGGTCGTTGGGCATCGCGGTGGCAGGCGCGGGGAGCCGCGGCGGCGGGCGGTCTTTTGGTCGGATTGATCGCCGCCGAGGGGCTCGGGCGGCTGGTTCCGGTGGACGCGGGCGCGGCGCTGCTGTACGACGCGCCCGCCGGCACGCCGCCCGACATGTTCCAGTTGGACCCTTGGGATCGCCTGGTTCCGAACCCTGGGTTCGACGGGTCCTTCGTTTGGCTGGATCACCGCGTTCGCGTGCGCTTCAACCGCTGGAGTCTGCGCGGGGCGGACGCGCTGCCGCCCGCGCCGCGGTGGTTGGCGGCGGGGGACTCCTTCGTGCTGGCGCGGCAGGTGGACGAGGCGGACACCTTCGCAGCGCTGCTGGGCCCGCACGCCGGGCTCGCCGTCCTGAACGGCGGGGTGGACGGTGCGAACACCTGGGACGCGGTGGAGCGCTACCTCGCGGTGGACGCGGCGGTCGGCGTGGAGGGCCTGCTGCTGGTGGTCTTCACCGGGAACGACCCGGCGCAGGACGCCGCGCCACCGCGGGCCCCCCGGCGCGTGGATCCGTTCGGCCCGGCGCCCGCCCTGCCGGGCCCCGTGGCCCCGGCGGACAACCGCTTCGCCGCTTTTCGGCGGGCGCATGAGGCGCAGCCTTGGTGGGAGGAGCAGCTTTTCCAGCGCTCGGCGCTGTGGGCTTGGGTGCGGGTCGCCCGGGCGCGCGCGGCGACGGGGCGGGTGGAGCGCTTGCGCTGGGAGCAGTTCCGCACGGAGCTGGGCTTGTTTTCGACGTCGGGTGCGGCTGCGCGGGCCCAGGCGGTGGCGGCGACGGGCGCGGCGCTGCGGGCGGCCCGAGCGGCGGCAGAGGCGCGGGGGGACCGCTTGCTCGTCGCGGTCGCGCCCCCGGTGTTCGCGCTGTCCCGTGCGGCGACGGCCGATACGCTGGAGACCTTCGGCCTGGACCCCGCGTCCGCGGAGCCGGACGCGCTGCACGAGGGTGTGGTGGCGGCCGGGCGGGCGGCCGGCGCGGCCGTCTGCGACCTCCGGCCAGCCCTGCGCGCGGCGTCGGAGCGCGGCGAGCAGAGCTACTTCCGCTGGGAGGGCCACTGGACGCCGCACGGGCATCGCGTCGTCGCGGCGGCCTTGCGGGATTGTCTGGGCGGGGGTGGGCCATGAGCGCCCGGGACCGGCTCGCCGAGGCGCTCGGGCTCGTCGTCGCGGCCGGCGTCGTCGCGGCGGTGCATGGCCCGCTGTTCGCCTCTCCGGCGGCCGCCATCGCCGACACGCAATTCTCTGGCACCCACGGGTGGGGGCTCGCCCACATCGCCGGCTGGCTCGGCGGGGAGAGCGGCGCGCTGGGATGGACGATCGAGGCGACCTATCCACGATTTGCCCGGTCGAGCTTCATCGCCTGGGGGGCGAGCCTGCTGGCGGCCCCGGTCGCCCTGTGGGCCGGGCCGGTGCTGGCGATCAACGTCGCCACGCTGCTGGCCCCGCTGCCCGGGGTCCTGGTCGGCGCGGCCCTCGCGCGTCGGCTGGGCGGGGCCGGACCGGGGGCGGCCGCGGCGGCGGGCGTGGTGTTCGCGGTGGCCCCGCCGGTCGTCGGCGCCCTCGCAAACGGCCAGATTTGCAAGGCGGAGACCTGGGCCCTCGCGCTCGGGCCGCTGCTGGTGCTCGCGGCGGCCGAGCGCTGGGCGGCGGTGGCCCTCGCGGCGCTGGGTGCGGCGGCGGCGGTGTTCTCAGAGCCGACCTACGCGGCCCTCGCGGCGCCGGTGATGGCGGGCTTTGCGGTGCTGGCGGTCGGGTCGCGGCCGTCCGAGGCGCGCCGCGGGGCAGCGCTTCGGGTGGGGCTCGTGCTGCTGCAGACCTTGCTGGTGGACCTCGCGGCCCGGGCCTACTACGCCGAGGGCGAGGGCGCGCTTCACCGGCCGGCCGCTGCGGTGCCGTTGAGCGACCTCGCCCTCTACCTGCGGCAGGTGGCCCTGCCGGGCCGCATGCTGCTCGTAGACGCCTACGAGGCGGCCTCCGATGCGTCGGCGCACGTGGACTACGTGGGCCTGCCCGCGCTGGTGGTGCTCTGCGCCGGCTGCCTTGTGCTCTGGCGGCGCGGGGCACGGCCGGCGGCCATCGGGGTCGCGGGCCTCGCCGTCGGGGGCGCGCTGCTCGCCGTGGGGGAATGGGGCGTGACGGCGACGGGTGTGGCGGAGCTCGCCGGCCGCCCGCTGCCGCTCCCGGCGCGGGCGCTGGCCGTGGTGGGTTTTCCCCTCGCGGACTCGGGCCAGTACTACCGTGCCACCGGGCTCGTCTGGCTCGCCGTCGCCGTGGCGCTCGGCGCGCTGGGCGGGCGCGGGGCGGTGGGCGCGGCGGTCGCGGCGCTCGTCGGCGCCCTGCTGGTCGGGGACGGGCTGCGCGCCACCGCCGGGCTCTGGCCCATCCCGGTGGACTCCCTGGCCGGCTTTCGCTGCTTGCCGGCCGCCGCGGGGCAGCCGCGCGCCTTGCCGGCCGATCCGCTGCGGGCCTGGCACCAGGGCGACGAGCGCCTCACGGCCGAAGGGCCCTGGCGGCTGGATCTTCCGCGCGTTCGCACCCCCTCGGAGACCGGCCGGCGCCTGCTCGCGACGGCCCGCGATGGTCTGCCGTCCGACGCGCCCCCGGCCGCCCATGTGCGCGGGGGATTCGCCGAGCACCGAATGCGCACCTGGGCGGCGGCGCCGGACGCTGCGGCGGGCCTCGCCGCCTTGCGGGCGGACGGCGTGCAGCGGGTGGTCGTTTGGTCGGCGCCCCGCTCGGACCGCGAAGCGCGCGTGCTGGACTGGCTGGGCACGCCCGACTGTGTGGACCGTGGGGTGCGGGTGTGGGAGCTCCTGCCCGACCCGGTGTCGCGGTGAGGCCCGGCCGCGCGGCGGGCCTTGGGTTGGCGCTCGCCGTGGGGCTGGGGCTGGCGGGGGTCGCTTGGCGGGAGCGTGGCATCGCGTGGGAGGCGGACGGCCAAGCCGTGCGCGGCGTGCGCCTCGCCGCGTTCGTTCGCACGGGTGATCCCGACTTTTTGCAGCGCTGGGGCGAGCCGGTCGCGGATGGCGCGGCGGTCCCGCCCGCTGGCCTGCGCGCGCCGTACCCGCCCGTGGGGGCGGCCTTGGGCGCGCTGGCCCCGGCCGTGCTCGGGTCTGGCCCGGGCGCCGCGCGCGTGGG
>JBEIVK010000306.1:0-5128 GCA_040373935.1 Alphaproteobacteria bacterium | reverse complement strand
GGCTGGCGGCGGCAGGGCTCTGCGTGGGGCTCGCGGTGGCCAGCAAGGCAACGGGCGGGCTGTTCGCGTTGGCCTTCGTGCCGGCGCTGCGCGCGCGGCGGCCGGGGGCGGTCCTCGCCGTGGGGGCGGTGGCGCTCGGCGCGCTGCCCGCGCTGCTGTGGAACGCGGGAGAAGGGTGGCCGTCGCTCCGCTTTCACGCGGTCTCGCGGCACGCGGGCGCGCCCGACCCGCTGACGGGACTGGGCCTGCTGGTGGGGGGCGCGGTGGCGCTCGTCGGCCCGGCGGTGTTGGGGTTCGGGCTGCCGGCGCTGGGCCGGGCGCCGGCCCCGTTGGCCTGGGTCGCCGGGGGGACGGGCTTGGTGTGCCTGGCCGCTGCGCCCGTGACGCGGGTGTTGCCGCACTGGTCGGCGCCGATGACGGTGGCCCTCCTCCCGCTTGTGGCGCGGGTGGCCGCCGCCGCCCCCCGGCGCGGGGCCGTGGCCCTCGCGGTCAGCGCGCTCCCCGTGGCGCTGGTGCTGGGGCAGGCCCTCACGCAGGCGCTGCCGCTGGCGGGGGTGCCCTCGGTCGATCTCCACCCGGCCGCACGCGCGGCGCTCGCGGGGGCTCTGCACGCCGCCGATCCGGAGGGGGAGACGCCGATCTGCGCGCACATGTACCAGCTCGCCGCGCAAGCGGCGTGGGCCGCGCCGCCGGGCGCGGAGGTGCGCCGGGTTGGTGGGCGCCGGGACGACCAGTGGACCATCTGGCGCGCCGACGCGCTCCCGCCCGGCCTGTGCCGCTGGGTGGACCACGACGGCTACCCGGGGGCGGCCGTTCGGCGGGGGCTCGGCCTCGACTGCACTCAAGCGGCCCAAGCCCCGCTCATCGGCGGCGGGGCCCGGCTCCGCACGTGGCGCGTGTGGCGCTGCGCGCCCGGCGCTCAGGCCCCGAGGTAGCCGCGGACCTTCTCGACCATGTCGAGCTGCTCCCAGCTGAAGCCGGGGCGGCCGAAGTGCCCGTAGGCCGCGGTTTCGCGGTAGATGTTGCGGCGCAGGTTGAGGTGGTGGATGAGCGCGGCCGGCTTGACCGGGAACACCTCCCGCACGCACTGCGCCAGCCGCTCGTCCGAGACCTCGCCCGTGCCGTAGGTGTCCACCATGATGGACACGGGCTCGGCCACGCCGATGGCGTAGGCCAGCTGCACCAGCGCGCGCCGCGCGTAGCCGGCCGCGACCAGGTTCTTGGCGATGTAGCGGCCGAGGTAGGCGGCGGAGCGGTCCACCTTCGTCGGATCCTTGCCGGAGAAGGCGCCGCCGCCGTGCGCGCCGTGCCCGCCGTAGGTGTCGACGATGATCTTGCGCCCGGTGAGCCCGCAGTCGCCCATCGGCCCGCCGACCACGAAGCGGCCCGTCGGGTTGATGTGGATGATCGTGCGGTCATCCAGCATGTGCGCGGGGAGCGTGGGCCGAATCACCTTTTCGATGATCTGCGCGCGGATCTCGGGCAGCTCGATGTCCGGGCTGTGCTGCGTGGACAGCACGATGGTGTGGACGCGCGTGGGCTTGCCGTCGCGGTACTCGATGGTGACCTGGGACTTGGCGTCCGGGCGGGCCCAGCCGATGGTGCCGTCGCGGCGCAGGCGGCTGTGGGCCGCGAGGATCTGGTGCGAGTAGCTGATGGACATGGGCATCAGCTCGGGCGTCTCATCGACCGCGTAGCCGAACATCATCCCCTGGTCGCCCGCGCCCTGCTCGGTGTGCAGGCCTTCGCCCTCGGTGACGCCCTGGCTGATGTCCGGGGACTGCTGCTCGATGGCGACGAGGATGGCGCAGGTGTTGCCGTCGAAGCCCTTGGCGCTGTCGTCGTAGCCGATGTCCTTCACCACCTCGCGGATGATGGGCGGGTAGTCGACCTGCGCGCGGCTCGTGATTTCGCCGGCGACGACGACCATGCCCGTCTTCGTGAGCGTCTCGCAGGCGACCCGGGCATGCGGGTCGTGCTTGAGGTGGGCGTCCAGGATGGCGTCGGAGATCTGGTCGCACATCTTGTCCGGGTGGCCCTCGGACACGCTCTCGGAGGTGAACAGGTAGTCTTTGGTGGACATCAGCGGCCGCTCTCGGACAGGGTGAAGCTCAGGCTGTATACGGGAGGGGAGGGGGGCTGTCAACCGGCCAGCGGCCGGCGCGGCGCCAAGCGGCGAAGCTCGGCGAGCCCGAGGGATACACCGTCGAAGCCGAGGTCGGACAAGATTCTCAACCACCCGGCCGGCCGCGCCGGAGTGGCCACCCAGCTCGGCACGCCGGCGCCGCGCGCGGCGCGCGCCACCCCGGAGAGCAGCGTGCGAACGGGGCCGGTGTCCGGGCCGATCAAGCGGTGCAGGCGCGGCTCCTCGCGGGCCGCTCCGGCGACCAGGGCCGCGAGGTCCATCACGCCGACCGCCACGGCATCCCCGACCGCCGCGATCTCCACGGCGCGCATCGCGGCGGCCGGGGTCTCGACCATGGGCACCAGCGCCGGCGGCGCGCCGACCCCGCGCAGCTCGCGCAGGACATCGTGAACGGCGCGGCGCACCGCGATGACCTCGGATGGGTCGGTCACCAGCGGCAAGAGCAGGCGCAACGGCCCGGCCCGCGCCGCCCGTACGGCCGCGCGCAGCACCGGATCCTGGGATGGCTTCGGCGCCGCGAGCAGGCGCCGCACCGCGCGCAGGCCGAGGGTGGGCGTTCCCCGCGGGCCGTCGTGCAGGCGCACCGCGACCGGCCGCCCGTCCATGGACTCCACCAGGCGGAGGAACAGGGCGGTGAGGGTGCCCTCGTCGGGCGGGCCATCGGGCCAGCCGGGCTCGAGCCGCAGCAGGCCAACCCCCGCCGCCCCCGCCGCGCGCGCCGCCGGGCCTTCGTCCGGGTGGAGCAGGCTCGCGAACAGCGCGAGGTCCGGCACCGCCTCCTGCTGCACGACCGGGTGCCGCGCCCCGCGCGGGCCGCGCTCCACCACGCCGATGTCGCCGTCGACCTCGACGAGCGCCCCGCCGCGCAGCTCGTCCAGCGCGGCGCCGATGCCGACGACCGCGGGGATGCCGAGGTGGCGCGCGACCGCAACCGTGTGCGACAGCGGCGCAGACCCGGCGAGGCAGAGCCCGACGAGCCCCGCGTTTTGGAGTCCCAATAGGGCGTTTGGCTCGATGGTGTCCGCGACGAGCACGCAGCCGGACCGCGGGGGCTGCGGCGCACGCCCGCGCGGACGCCAGACGCGCCCACGCCCCACGCCCGGCGCCGCCGGAAGGCCAACCAACAGGTGCATCGGCCGAGGGTATCGCGGCGCGCGCGCGCCCGGGATACGGGGCCAGTCGATGGCCGACCCGCGCACGACCGCCGCTTCCGCCGCCCGCCGCCACGCCCGCCTGCGCTGGGTGGGCGCGCCGCTGCTCGCGACGGGCGTTCTGGTGCTGCTCACGGCCGGGGTGCGGTCCTTTGGGCCCGGCCCCGTCGGCCCGGCCCTGCTCGCGGTGGGCGGCTGCCTGCTCGCGCTCACGTCCTTCGGCGTCAACCACGACAGCGCCCTGGCCTACACCCGAGACGCCGGCCCGGCGGCCGACCCCGCCCTCCGTCTCGAGCTGGACGCCGCCCTCGACAAGGATCGCCCCGGCACCCTCGCGCTCCGCGCGGCGCCGGCGATGGGCTTCGTCATCCCGGTGCTCGCCGTGCTCGTGCAGTCCGGCGTGCTCCTCCGCAGCTTCGGCCTGCTCGCGCTCCCAGGCGCCGGCGGCCCCGCCGCCCCGTGAGCGCGGGCCGGCTCGTCTTCGTCGGTGAGGACGGGCAGCTGCACGGCGGGGACGACCGGGCGTCCGCCGTCGCGCGCTGGACGTGGTCGCGCGCGCCGGGGCCGGGCGCAGGCTGGGGCGTGCCCGGCGGGGCAGACCGCTTCTCCTGGCCGGCGTTCTCGGCGGGTGCGGCGCGGGTGGCAGCCTTCCGGGCCGAAGGCGAGGGAGACGCCGGCGCGCACCTCGTCGTGCTCGACTGCGCCTCGGCCGACGAGCAAGAGGCCGCCTTGCCGGAGGGGCAGGTCCCGTTGCACCTCGCGTGGTCTCCGGACGCCGCGCGCATCGCCCTGCTCGTGCAAGACGAAGACGCGCTGCTCCTGCTCTCCACCGCTGGCGCGCCCGATGGCGCGTACCGTCCGCTCGAAAGCGGCGCCCCGCTGTTCTACCAGTGGTTCGACAGCGGCCGCCTGCTCGTCCACGTCGGCGGGGACGCCGGGCGCGTGGGCTTGCGCGCCGACGCCCCGCACCTCGACGACGCCCCCTTCGCCGCGCGCCCGGGCGCCTTCTGCACCCCCTATCCATTGGACGGCGGGGCCCTGTTCGCCCTGCGGGACGCCGAGGGCACGCTGCTCGTCGCGTCCAACGCCGACGGCGACGGCCCGGTCCCGGTCGCCCGCGCGCCCGGGCTGCTCGCCTTCCTGCCCGCGCCGGATGGCCCGCGGGTGGCCTGGGCGTCCAGCCCCGCAGGGCAGCGCGCCCCTTACGAGGCCCTCTGGGTGTCCGATCTCGCCCGCGGCACCGCCGTGCGCGTCGCTGGGGGCCCGCTGCTCGCGTTCACCTGGGCCGGCCCCGACGCCTTCGTGCTCGTCCGGCCCGACGGCGAGCGCCGCGTGCGCTTCGAGTGGTGCAGCGCCGCCGGCGGCGAGCCCGTCCCGCTCGGGCGCTGCGTCCCCACGCGCGAGCTGCTGTTCCGCCTCACCTTTTTCGAGCAGTTCGACCGCTCCCACCCCATCGTCTCGGCCGACGGCGGCCGGCTCCTCTACGCCGCCCACCCCGACCCGTCGGGCCCCCGCGCGCCCGGCCCGTCCCGGCTGTTCTTGCACGACCTCACGCGTCTCGGCGCCGCCCCGGTCGAGCTCGCCGCCGGCTCTCACGGGGCCTTCTCCCCTCCTTAGGTTTTCGAGCCTTCGATGCCCGTCTCCGACCTCCTGCGCTCCGTCTCCCGCCCCGCCGTCGACCGCATCGAGCCCGCGCTGCGCCGCCTGCTCGACGACGCGCTCGATGAGCGCGGCTTCCCCTCCGCCGACGACCTCCGCGCCGTCGAGGCCCGCGCCGCGTCCGCCGCCGCGTCCGCCGCCGCGGTCGCCGCGCGCGTGGACGCCCTGGGCG
>JBEIVK010000675.1:0-2598 GCA_040373935.1 Alphaproteobacteria bacterium | reverse complement strand
GCCGGGCAGGCGCCCAGGGCCGGATCTGCGCGGGGCCGGGCGGCGGGCGGGCGGACGGGGCGCCCCGCGCGGGGCGAGGGCGGGATAGGGGCGGGGCGGAGGTCCCGATGTCCGATCCGTCGACGCGCGCGCTGTACCCGTCGAGCCCGCTGGGCGAGCAGGTGCCGGGCCTGGCGACGGGCCGGGATGTGGATTGGGTGCCGCTGGTGGACTACCGGCGCAACGGCGTGAGCGAGACGACGATCCACGGGGCGGTGGCCTGGGTGAGCGGCGGGGAGGTGGTGCACGCCTTCGGCGGGAACGTCCTCTGCTACGGCCGTTCGATGATGAAGCTGCTCTACATGAAGCCCTTCGTGGGGGAGCTGGCGGCGGTCACGGACTGGAAGCAGAAGGCGATCAGCCTGGCCTCGCACAACGGCACGCCGGAGCACGTGGCGGCGGCGATGTCCTTGCTGGACGAGAGCGAGTGGGGGCTGATGCAGACGCCGCTGGACCGCCCGCTGGTGCAGTTCGGGCGGCAGGTGCGGCGGCCGCGGCGCTGGTACAACAACAGCTCGGGGCACCACGCGGCGATCCTCGCGGGCTGCAAGCGCAAGGGCTGGCCGCGGGTGGGCTACACGCTGCCGACGCACCCGGTCTTTCACGCGTACCTGGCCGAGGTGCGGCGCATCCTCGGGCCGGACTGGGCGCCGCTGCGCGTGGCGCGAGACGGCGATGGCCTGCCGACGGTGAGCATGACGGTCATCGAGCTGGCGCGCTGCTACGCGGCCCTGGCCCGGGAGCGCGACGCGGACTGGATCTGGGAGAGCATGGTGCGGGAGCCGGACCTCGTGGGCGGCTTCAACCGGCTGGACAGCGAGGTCCTGCGGTCGTGTGGCGGGGCGGTCATCGCCAAGGAGGGGGCGGACGGGCTCCTGGGCCTGGGCATCGTGCACCCGGACTACCCGGAGGGCCTGGGCGTGGTCATCAAGATCGCGTCGGGCTGGAACCCGCAAGCGACCTGGTACGTCGCCCGGGGCATCCTGGGCGTGCTGGGCTTCCCGCTGCGGGTGCCGAACCGCCTGTACCGGCAGAAGGCCTTCCTGGTGCCGGGCATCGTGCCGGAGCGGCTGCTGCCGGCGCTGGCGGCGCTGCCCACGTGGGACCGCTGGGACACGGACCACGACCGCTGGGAGTTCGGGCCGGACGCGCACGGGGACGACGCCTTCGGCGTGGGCTTCGGCGGCGGGGGCGACGGCGGCTTCGGCGAGGACGGCGAGGACGGCGGGGACGGCTTCGGCGAGGGCGGCTTCGGCGGCGGGCCGCGCGGGTGAGCGGGTTCTTGTCGCGGGTGGGCGCGCTGCCGGTGCTCGGGGTGGGCGTGTCCACCGAGTACGGGGCGGCGGCGGCGCCGGGCGCGCTGGACATCGCGGGGCTGCGGGCGGTGGCCCCGCACAACGCGGCCTTCCTGGAGGTGGGCGTGGAGGTGGCGAAGGGCCTGGACGCCGACGCGCGGGCCTGGGCGGCGTCGGGGCGGCCGGCGACCTACCACTTCCTCGATCTCAACCTCGACGAGCCCGAAGACCAGGACGCCGCCTGGCTCGACGGGGTGCGCGCCCTCGCGGGGGCCTTGGGCGCGGCGTGGATCTGCGGGGACGCCGGGCTGTGGCACATGGGGCCGCGGGACCGGGCGCACATGATGCTGCTGCCGCCCATCCTCGAGCCGGACGCCGCGGCGGCCATGGGCGCGGGGGTGCAGGCGCTGCGGGCGGCGACGGGGCTGGAGGTGCTGCCCGAGAACCCGCCGGGGGCGGTCTTCGTGGGGCGCATGCACCTGCTCGACTGGTTCGCGCGGCTCTGCGAGGCGGGCGACACGGGGATGCTGCTGGACGCGGCGCACCTGGCGATCTTCCAGCGGTCGCGCGGGCACGCGGCGCGCACGGGGCTCGATGGCTTCCCGCTGGAGCGGGTGGTGGAGCTGCACATCGCCGGCGGGGTGGAGCGGGTGGGGCCGGGGGGCTTCGGCTACGTGGAGGACACGCACGCGGTCGATGTGCTGCCGGAGACCTGGGAGATCGTCGAGGCGGTGGTGGCGGGCGCGCCCAACCTGCGCGCGGTGGTCTTCGAGTGCGAGCGCAACCGGGTGGAGGAGACGCTGCCGGTCTTCGCGCGCATCCACGCGCTGCTGCGCGGGCACCCGCTGCTGGGGCGGGGGGCGGCGTGAGCGCGGCGGCGCTGCAGCGGGTGGTGGTGCGGATGCTGCACGACCCGGCGCTGGTGGCGGCGGTCTTCGGCGGCGGGCCGGTGCCGGGGGTGAGCGCCGAGGCGCTGGCCGTGCTGCGGGCGACGGACCGCCGGGCCTACGGCACGGACCCGCTGCGGCGCAGCCGGGCGCTGGGGCCCTTGGTGGAGGAGGCGCCGGCGAGCGCGGCCCTGGCGGCGCGGGGCGGGGCGGACCTGGGCGCGCTGGACGCCTTCTTCTCGTCGCCGCAGTACCACGCCTGCGTGATGGCGCGGGGGGTGCTCGTGGAGGCCTTCTGCGTCTTCCTGGCGCCGCGGGCCGGCGCGGTGGCGGCGGTGGAGGCGGCGGCGGCGCGGGCGCGGCGGCGGCGGCCGGGG
>JBEIVK010000540.1:0-3294 GCA_040373935.1 Alphaproteobacteria bacterium | reverse complement strand
CGGCGAGCAGGAGGGACGAGGCGACCGGGGACAGAGAGGAAAGGCGGCGGCGCATCCGCGCATTCTGCCAGAGGCGACCGGCCGCGGCGCCGAGGGAAGGGGGCGTTACGGGGGAAACCGCAGGTTTCCCCTGTCCCCTTTGCTTGTCTGTCGAATGAGCAGCGGGCGAGGCCGGGGACCGCGCCGGCCCGGGATCAGCGCGGCGCGGCGAGGGCCGCGAGGGCGGCGGGGCAGCCGGGGCCGGCGGCGGGGGCGAGGAGGAAGGACGAGCGGGCCGGGTCGGGGCGAATCTCCGGGTTGGCGGCGAAGAGCTTGTGAGAGGCGCCGAGGGTGGACTGCTCGAAGCGCAGGGTGCGGACCTGCCCGCGGAGGCCGCCGGCGGCCGGGCGACCGCGCTCGAGCACGACGTGGGCGGCCTGGGCGACGTAGAGCTCGACGGCGCCGAGCACGGGGACGTCGAGGCGGACCGTGGCGCCGGGGTGGCCGTCGGCGTCGAAGTCGCGGATGGCCGGGTGGTCCGGCGCGCGCGGGGGGGCAGCGGCGACGGCCGGGTCGTAGCCGACGACGTCGAGGCCGAGGTCGATGCGCCACCCCTCGGCGGTGAGGCGGGCAGCCGTGGTTTTCGCGGGGATGGCGGCGACGAAGGACGGGGAGACGGACATGCGCGCGCGCCCGCCGGCGCCGACCATCTCGACGGTGCAGGGGCGGTGGGTGAAGCGGAGGCTGCCGTCGGGGCCGGCGTCGACGGTGACGGCGCTGACGCTGATGGAGCCGCCCCGGGTGGCGCCGAGCACCGGGACGATGGCCGTGGTGGCGGTCTCCAGGCGCAGGGCCCACGCGCCGGGGCGCAAGCCGGGGTCGACCTCGGCGCGGGCGACGGGCGGGCCGGCGGCGAGGACGAGGACGCCCGCCGCGAGGGCAAGGGGAGCGCGGCTCATGGCGCGCCTCGGAGCAGCTCGTCGGCGGCGCGCAGGCCGCTCAGCAGGGCCATGGGCATGCCACCGCCGGGGTGGGCGCTGCCGGAGGCGAGGTGCAAGCCGGGCAAAGCGGCGATGGTATTGGGCGGGCGCCGAAAGGCGGCGCCCGGATCGTTGCTGGCCGCGCCGTAGAGCGCCCCGCGGCTGCCGGGGAAGGCCGCGGCGAGGCCCGCGGGCGTGCGGGACCACACGAAGGCGTCGCCGGGGCTGGCGAGGCCGTGGGCGCGCAAGCGGGCGGCGACGGTGGCCTCCAGCGCCTCCCAGGTGGCGACCGGGGTGGGCGGGCCGGCCGCGGGCTCGGCGGGGGCGTTGACCATGACGAAGACCGGCTCGTCGTGTTCCCAGCCGCGGCGGCCGTGGTTGGCCTCCTGGGCGCAGAGGTAGAGCGTGGGCTCGACGGGCGGGCGACGGTGGTCGAACAGGTCTTCGAACTCGGCCTCGTAGCGGGCGGGGAACAGGACCTCGTGGGCGACACGGGCCTCGGGGCCCTCCCGGCGGCGGGCGCGCAGGATGGCCGTCCAGCCGCTCGTCGAGGGGACCTTCGGCGCGGGCAGCGCGCCCGGAGCCCCCGGCGGCACCAGGCCCTCCGGCCCGCGGTGCAGCAAGGCGGCGTCGGCGTTGAGCACGACGGCGCGGGCCGGCAGCACCGCGCCATCGGCCAGGGACACCCCCGCGACCCGCCCGCCCTCCACGACGAGGCGCTGCACGGGGCGACCGGTCTCGATGACGACCCCCACCCGCCGCGCCGCCGCCTCCAGCGCGCGGACCATCGCGTAGACGCCGCCCTCGACGCCATAGCCGCCGAGGGCCAGCTCCACGTGGGCGATGCAGTTGAGGGTGGCGGGGGCGCGGCGCGGGTCCGAGCCGTTGTAGGTGGCGTAGCGCAGCAGCAGCGCGCGCAGCTCCGGAGACCGGACGCGCCGGCGGATGGCGCCGGCCATCGTGGAGAGCGGGTCGATGCGCGGGAGGTCGCGCAAGGCGCCGAGGCCCATGCGCAGCACGTTGGCGAAGGTGGGGGCGGGACCGTAGACGAAGCGCGGCGCGGCGGCCTCCCAGATCTGCCGGGAGTAGGCCAGGAACCCGGCAAGATCCGCCCGGGCGTCGGCGCCGAGGGCGCGGCCGACGCTGTCCAAGGTGTCCGCCGGGCTCGGGAAGACATCGAGCACCGGCCCGCCCGGGTACCGGTAGCGGAAGGCCGGCACGGGCGCGCGCAGCCCGACGACGGCGGCCCGGTCCAGCCCGGCCAGGGCGAGCGTGCGGTCCAGCGCGTCGACCATCGTGAGCACCGAGGGCCCGGTGTCGACCTCCACGCCGTCGATCTCGGCGATGCCCGCCTTGCCGCCGAGGCGGGGCCCGGCCTCGACGAGCCGCACCGCCTGCCCCGCCGCGCCGAGGCGAATCGCCGCCGCGAGCCCGCCGAGGCCGCCCCCGACGACGACCACCGGCCCCCCGGCGCCGCCCCGGGCGGCCAGCTCAGCGCCCACGGCGGCCCCCGAGGGCCCAGCGCAAGAAGCGGGTCCCGAGGCCGTCATCGGCCCGCGAACCCGCGCCGGGCACCACGGCCGACCAGCCCGCGGGCAGCCCGCGCTGGTCCAAAAAGGCGTCGCAGCGCTCCAGCGCCTCCGCCATCGCCGCCTCCAGGGCGCCCATCAGCGCGGCCTCGCCCGGGTGGGCCCGCGGGTCCAGCGCCGGGCCGATGGACACGGCGCAGGTGGGCCGCTCGCCCTCGCGAAAGGCGTACTGGAAGCCCATCGGCAGGAGGGGGACCGGGTGCAGCGCGGCCAGCCGGGCGACCCCCGGCTTGAGGCCGAGCGGGCGCAGCCACGGCGGGCGGTGGCGCCCTTGCGGGAAGAGCCAGAGGCCGCGCCGCGGCTTGTGCAGCAGGGCGCCGCCGCGCAGCAAGTCCTGGTGGGCGGACTCCGGGGAGCGGCGGTCCAGGTCGATCGTGCCGATGTACCGGAAGAAGGGCAGCTTCTCCAGGTTTCGGCTGTCCATGAACGCCCGGGTGTCGCCGTCCATCGCCTCGTCGAGCAGCATGAGCACGAGCGGGTCCCACCAGGACGCGTGCGTGGGACAGAGCACCGCCGGGCCGGCGGCCAGCTGGGCGCGCGCGGCGTCCAGGCCCTCGACGTACAAGCCATCGAGCCCGCCCCGGACCTTCCACCGCGCGTAGCGGCGGAAAATGCGCAGCGCGAGGGGCTTGCGGTCTGCGTCGGCGCGCGGGTCCGGGGCCGGGAGCGCGGCGGGCGGCGCGACGGGGCGACCGGCGCCGCCCGGGAGGGCGACGAGCGAGGGCTTCATGGGGCGCTCCGGTGCG
>JBEIVK010000834.1:0-1926 GCA_040373935.1 Alphaproteobacteria bacterium | reverse complement strand
GGTGGCGGCGACGACGGGGGCCGTCCATCCCGGCTCCGCCCACGCGCCCGAGAGCGGGTCTCGGGTGTCCAGCACGAGGTAGCCGAGCGGCGCGACGGCGGCACCGGCCGCCCACACGCCGCCCCCCGCGGCGAGGGCAGGCACCAGCGCCCAGCCCCAGTACCAGGGGTGCACCGTCGGGCTCAGCAGCACGAAGGCGGCGCCGGCCACCCGCGCGACCGCGAGGGGGCGGGCCTTCGCGGCGAGGGCCAGCCCGACGACGGCGAGCGCCAGTCCGGCGGCCACCGGCCGGGCGGCCCCGGCGAAGACGGCCTCCAACAACGGGAAGCCGAGCCCTTGGAAGGACCAGTGGCGCGCATACGTGCCGAGGCTGGAGAAGAGCCCCGGTCCCGCCGCCGCGAAGGGCAGCGCCGGGAGAACGAGTGCGGCGGCCAGGGCCAGCGCGGCGGCGGGAAGGCCGCGCCGCAGCCCCGCCGCGCGCGCCAAGCCCAGCACAACCGCTCCCGGCAGCACCTTGAGACCGGCCCCGATGCCCGCCCAGGCCCAGGCGGCGCGCTGCCCGCGCCCGGCGGCGCGCAACGCGAGGGCGAGCGCCAGCAGGGCGAAGGCCTCCAAGTGCCCACCCACGGCCGCCTCGACCGCCGGCAGCGGCAGCAGGGCGTAGCGCCAGGCAGGGACCGGGCTGCGACCCTCATCTTGGCGCAGGGCCGCGAGCGTGGCGGCCGTGCCAGCGTCGGCCAGGGCGGCGAGGGCGCGCCACACCAGCGGGTCCGGGGAGAGCGTGGCGGCGCCCGCGAAGAGGCCGAGGGCCAGCGGCGGGTAGATCGTCGGCAGGGCGGCGTGGTTCACGCCCCCACGCAGCAGGGCCGCGGCGGGATCGGCGGCGGCGAAGGCGTCCCAGCGCGGGCTGGCCGGTCCCGCGAGGTACGGATTTTCCCCGGCGGCGACGAGGCGCCCCTCCCACAGGTAGCGGAAGACGTCGTCCGAGAGGGCGGCCGGCGCAGCGAGCAGCACGAGGCGCACGGCCAGCGCCGCGGCGAACACGGCGCCGGGCCCGCCGCGGCGCGGGGTGGGCAGGGCCAGCACCCCGAGCCCGCAGCCGACGAGCACCGCCACGGGCAGCGTGGCGCCGAGGCGCGGATCCAGGGCGGCGAAGGCGAGGGCCCCGGTGATGCTCAGCAAGAGGGCGGGCATGGGGACCAGGGTGTATCGTCATCCGGGACCCCGCCGCGGGGCCCCGGAGGCGTCCGCATGGCCGACCCTGCTCCGCGACGGTGGCGCGTGCTGCTCGTGCGCCTGCCCGCAGGCGGGGGTGCGGCGGTGGCGCTGCCCGGCGGGCGGGCGCCGGACCCATCCGAGCTGCCGGTGGTCGTGCGCGCGACGGGGGACGCGGCCCTCGCCGCCGAGACCGCCGCCGCCCTGCGCGCGTCCGGTGCCGTCGTCGTGGTCGTCGACGAGCCCGCTGAGGTCGACCCCAGCGCCTTCTGCTCCACCCACGCCGGCCGCTTCGCCGCGCGGGCCTGCCTCTCCTGTCGCCGCCCGGTCTGCACGAGCTGCGCCCGGGAGGCGGGCGGGGAGGATCTCTGCCCGGCCTGTCGCGCGCAGGGGCGCAGCCCGCGTCGCCGCGTGCGGCTGCGGCAGTTGTTCCTCCTCTTTTTGTTCGCGGTGTTTTTGTGGGAGGTCGCGCAGGACCGGCGGACGGACCGCGCCCGCACGGACCCCTTCGGCCCGGTGCCGGTGGGCGTCTACCAGTTCGCGCCGCCGGGGGCGGCCGGCAGCGCGGCGGTGCGCGTGCTGAACGGCGCGGGGCGCGGCTCCTTGCGCGAGCTGGCCGACTGGTGGACCGCGGAGCGGCAGCGCTTCGGCGCGGCGGCGAGCCCGTGGCTGCACCTCGTCCAGGGCGGCCCGTGGTCGCCGGTCCCCGCG
>JBEIVK010000257.1:0-5697 GCA_040373935.1 Alphaproteobacteria bacterium | reverse complement strand
CGGCGAGCAGGCCGTGCGGGTCGGTTGCGGCCCACCGCAGGCCGGAGACAGCGCCCCCGAGGCGCTCGGCCAGGGCGACGAGACCGCGCTGGGCGGCCCGCTGGCCCCGGCCGGGCGGCACGACCGCGGACACCCACACGCGGGCCTCGCCGAACCCGTCGAGCCCGTGCACCTCGACCGATGCAACGCCGGGCAGGCGGGAGGGCGCCAAGGCCCGGACGGCGCTGGCCTCCGACGCGGTGAGGGGCGCGGCGCGATGGCCGAGGAGCTGGGTGGGCAGGCGCACGGCGGGCTCCGGGGGGATCAGGGGGCCTCGGTCGACCAGGTGGCGGGCACCGCGGCCTCGACCGCACCCTTGACCTGCGCGAGATCGCCCACCACAACGATGAGGCCTTGGTCGAGGGAGAGGCCCGCGACGGCGGCCGAGGCGGCGGTGGCGTCGGTGGCGGCGGCCGCGCGCAGATCCTCAGCGAAGGCGCTGGGCGGACGGCCATCCATCACGAGCCCGGCGAGGGACCAGGCGGCCCCGCCGCGGGACTCCATCGACTCCACCGCGTCCGTCTGGCGGGCGCCCTGGGCCTTGCGGACCTCGGCGGCGTCGACGCCGGCGGGGAGCTTGCGCAGCTCGGAGAGGAGGTCGGTGAGGGCGGGCGCGGTGGCGTCCCCGCGGACGGCCGTGAAGACCTCCAGCATCCCCATCAGCGGCCCGGTGTCCAGAGAGGCGCGGGCGCCGTAGGTGTAGCCCTTCTCTTCGCGCAGCAGCCGGTTGAGGCGGCTCGTGAAGGTGCCGCCGAGGGCGACCGCCGCGAGGTCAAAGGGGACCGGCGCTTGGTCCAGGCGCGGGCCGGGGAGCTGCACCAGCAGCACGGACTGGGATGCGCCCGGGTTGTCCACGAAGATGCCGCGCGTGCCGCCGGTGACGCCCGCCGGGGGCGCCAGCGCCGGCCGCGCCGGGGGGGGCGTGGTCCAGCCGCCGAAGCGTGCCTCCAGGCTGGCGGTGAGCGCCTCGCGGCCGACGTTGCCGACGACGACGAGGGTGCTGCCCTGCGGGCTGGCGCGCGTGGCCCACGACGCCCGCACGGCCGCCGGATCCACCGCGGCCAGCGCCTCGGCGGTGCCCGTCGTCGGGTGGGCCAGCGGGTGGCCTGGGCCCCACCAGGTGCGCCGCGCGACGAGGCGGGCGACGGTGCGCGGGTCGTCGGTGCGCTGGAGGGCGTCCATGCGCATCTGCTCGCGGACGCGGGAGATGTCGGCGTCGGCGAAGGCGGGGCGCAGCACGGCATCGGCGAGGAGATCGAGCCCTGCGTCGAGCCCGGCGGACGGGGCCGCCAGCGCGAGCGTGGACCACTGACCGGTGGTGCCGGACTCCAGCGCGAGGGCCTGGGACTCCAGGGCCTCGGCGAAGGCCGAGGAGTCGCGGCCGCCGGCGCCTTCGACGAGCAGGGCGTCGGCGAGCGCAGTGAGGCCCGGCTCGTCGGCCGGATCCAGGGCGGCGCCCCCGGGCACGAGCAGCACGAGATCGACCAGCGGGAGGCGGCCGTCCTCCATCAGCCACACCTCGAGCCCGTTGGACAGGCGGAAGGTGACCGGCACCGGCGGCGTGTAGACGGGCGGCGCGCCCGGCGTGGGGCGCGCGGCCAGCGCGGCGTCGGCCGGCGAGGGCGGGACCTTGGGGGCGCACGCGAGCGCGAACAGGGCGAAGAGGGCGGCGGGGCGCATCACTTGGCCTCCGGGGTGGCGGCGGCTTCGGGGCGGACGCGCAGGGTGGCGCGGCGGGCGACCGTGAGGCGGGCGGCGGCGGCCTTCACGGCCTCGGCGTCGACCGCGGCGGTGCGGGAGAGGTCCCAGGCGAGGCTGTCCGGCTCGCCGCGGGTGACGAAGTAGCGGTTGAGCGCGGAGGCGCGGTCTTGCAGGGATTCGAGGCCGCGCAGCGCGTCTGTTTGGAGGTTGGTGCGGACCCGGGCCAGCTCTTCGGGGGTCGGGCCCTCGGTGGCGAGGCGGTCGATCTCGGCTTGCACGGCGGCCTCGACAGACTCGAGGGTTTGGCCGTCGGCTGGGGTGATCTCCACGAGGAACACGCCGCCGTAGGCTTGGCTGTAGTGGGCCGCCGAGACCTCCTGCGCGACCTGCGACTCCACGACGAGGCGACGGTGCAGACGGGCGGCGCGGCCTCCGGACAGGACGCTCGCCACGATGTCGTGCGCAGCGTCCCCGGGCGCGAACACCGGGACGGTGTGCCAAGCGAACCACGCCTTCGGGACGGCGACCTGGTCTGTCAGCTCGACGAGCGGGCGGGCCGGCAGATCCACCGGGGCGGGGGGCGTCCGGGCGGGCGGGGTGCCGGCCGGGATGCTGCCAAAGAGGCGCTCGATCTCCGGCTTCACCGCCGCAGGCTCGAAGTCGCCCGCGACCACGAGGCTCGCGTTGGACGGCACGTACCAGGTGGCGAAGAAGTCCTTGACGTCCTGCACGGTGGCGGCCTGCAGGTCTTCGTGGCTGCCGATCACGGGATGCGCGTAGGGGTGCCCCTCGGGGTAAAGGGCCGTGGGCAAGGCCAGCCACACCACGCCGTAGGGGGTGTCTTCGTCGGACTGCCGCCGCTCGTTGCGCACGACCTCCCGCTGCAACGCGAGCTTCTGCCGGGTCATCGCGTGTGAGAGGCCGTCCATGCGGTCTGCCTCCATCCACAAAAACAGCGGCAGGAGATGGGACGGGCCGACCTCGAAGTAGTCCGTGGCGTCTTCGCTCGTCCAGGCGTTGTTCCAGCCGCCGTGGGCCTCCATTTGTTCGTCGAAGCCCGCGCCGGGCAGCCGCGTGGTGCCCATGAACATCAGGTGCTCGAACAGGTGGGCGAAGCCCGATCGGCCGGGCAGCTCGTCCTTGCTGCCCACGTCGTACCAGAGGTTCACCACCACCTGCGGGGCGCTGCGGTCCACGTGCAGCATGACGTCGAGCCCGTTGGGCAGGGTGTAGTGCTCGACGGGGATCGACGGGGCGACGCCCGCGACCGCGTCGTCGGCCATCGGCGCGAGGCCAGCGGGGGCGGCGGCGAGGGCGCCGCCGACGAGGGAAACAACGAGGAGCATCTTGTCTCCGGGAGGACGGCGCGGGTATCGCGGGAGGGGGGCCGGTTCAAGCGCCGGGGGCGGCCGCAGGCGGGCGCTCGATGACCACGCGGCGCACCCGGTCTCCGGGCCGCAGCGCGCGGGCCACGTCCAGACCGCGCAGCACCCGCCCGAAGGCCGTGTAGCCGCCGTCGAGGTGCGGCTGGCGCGACAAGGTGATGAACCATTGGCTCGTGCCGGTGTCGGGGCCGGAGAGGGCCATGCCCAGCACGCCGGGCGCGTAGGGCCGCGGCGAGAGCTCGTCGGGGATGCGGGCCCCGGACCCGCCCAGGCCGTCGCCCCGCGGGTCCCCGGTTTGGACCACGAAGTCCGCGACGACCCGGTGCCATCGGACGCCCTCGTAGAAGCCGGACTCGGCGAGGCGGGCGAAGTTCTCGACGGTGACCGGGGCGTCCTCGGGCCACAGCTCCACGAGGATCTCCCCACGGTCTGTGAAGATGCGCGCGGTGCGGGGGGGCGGCGCGGCCGGCAAGGGCAGCGGGCTGTGCACCACCGGCGACGTGCTCTGGCCGAGGCGCCGCGCGAGATCCGCCGCCGCCGCCCGGACCCCCGGGTCGGGGTGGCTGAGCAGCGGTGGAAGGGCGGCCGAGAGCGCGGCCGGGCTCCCCGGGGCCGGGGGAGCCGTGGCCGCCGTCGGCGCGGGCGCGTCCGGCTTGGCCTTGGCGCTGGCCTGGGATTTTGGTTTGCCGGTGGCTTTGGCCTTGGCCGCCGCTTTGGCTTTGGCCTTGGCCGCCGCTTTGGCTTTGGCCGCCGCAGCCCCCGTCTCCGCGCCCTTCGGGTCCTTGCTCGGCGGCCGCCCCGCGACCAGCGCCTGCAGCGCGGGCTCCAGCACGTCGGGGGGCAAGGACGGGTCCAGCAACGACTGCAGCGCCGGCGCGGCCTTGCTCGTCGGGTGCTCGGTGAGCCACTCGGCCGCCAGCCCCGCCACCCCGCGGTCGAAGGCGCCCAGCAGCGGCTCCACCTCGGCCGCCTTCGGGCCGAGCGCCAGCAGGGACGCGGCGGCGGCGCTGCGCACCGCCGTCTCGCCGTCCTGGAGGGCGAGCGCCGCGAGCGCCGCGCGGTCCGTGGAGGCCTCCACCGCCGCGACGCGGATCGCCGTCGGCCGCTCGAGGGCCCGCCAGGGGGTGGGGTCCCCCACCACACCGGCCGCGCAGAGGGCCTTAAGCGCATCGGCGGCGAGCAGCACCCGCGCGTCGTCGGCCACGCGGCCGGCCTCTTCGGCGGCGAGGGTGTCTCCGGCGCGCAGCAGAGGCCAGAGATGGGTCTCGGCGGAGGGGCCGCCGATGAGCCCGACGGCGCCGATGGCCTCTCGCCGCACGCCGAGGTCAGCGTCGCCGAGCAGGGCGACCGCGCCCGGCCAGCGCAGCGGCCCCGCGGCCCGCGCGACGGCCGTGCGCACGCCTGGGGACGGGTCCTGGGCGAGCCGGTGGAGCACGGCATCCCGCCCCGGCGCCTCCCGGGCGGCCGCCAGCGCGCGCACGAGAAAGGCGCGGGCCTCGGCGTCCCCGGAGCTGCGCGTGGCGCCCGCGAGGGCAGCCCCCCAATCGGCCCCGCCCTCGACCCGCAGCCGCGCCAGCGCGAAGGCGGCGGCCCGCTGGCGGTCCACCGGGAGCGGGTCGAGCAGGGGCAGCAACGCGCGGCCGACCGCCTCCGTGCGCGCCTCTGGCACGCCGCGGACGCCCATGCGGCCGAGAGCCTCGGCCGCCGCCACCGGCACGGCCGATGGGCGCAGGCGGGTGCCCGTTGCCCCCAGCGCGTTGACCAGCACCGGCACCGCGTCCGCCTCCCCCTGCTGGCCCAGTGCGCGCACCAGGGCGGCGCGCACCGCGTCGTCACCCTCCAGCGGCAGGCGGCGCACGGCGACACCGGCCCCACCCGGGATGCGCCCCAGCGCGAAGGCCGCCTCGGCCCGCACCGCGGCGGACTCGTCTTCGAGGAGGCGCTTCACCAGGCCCATCCCGCTCGCTTGCCCCAGGCGCGCGAGCGCCCGGGCCGCCCGGGCGCGGGTGGCCGCGTCCGGGGCGGTGGCGAAGACGCTGAGCGTGTCGGCAGGCAGGCGCAGCGCCTCGATCTGGGTGATGACCGCGGCGTCGGCCGGCGTGAGCGCCCGGGCCGGGCCGCCGAGGGCCAGGGCGAGCAGGGGCGCGAGCAGGTGGGCGCGGCGGAGCATGGGATCGTCCTCCCGGTGGCCGCATGCTAACCCCATGTCGCCGCCGCCCGAGCCCATGCCGACCGCCGCCGACCCCGTCCGAACCCTGCCCCGCCGCGTGCTCGAGGCCGTGCGGCGCGACCGACTGTGGGCTCCGGGAGCGGGCGTGCTGCTCGCGGTGTCGGGCGGGGCAGACAGCGTCGTGCTGTTGGACCTGCTCGCGGGGCCGGCGGCGGGGCACGGCGGGCGCCTCGTGGTGGCGAGCGTGGACCACGGCCTGCGGCCGGAGGCGGGGGCCGAGGTCGAGGCGGTGGGGGCGTTGGCCCGGGCGCGGGGCCTGCCTTTTCTGCCGCTGCGGCTCTCCCTCCCCGCGGGGCCGGGCCTGGCCGACCGGGCGCGGCGGGCGCGGCGCGCGGCCCTGCG
>JBEIVK010000523.1:0-3397 GCA_040373935.1 Alphaproteobacteria bacterium | reverse complement strand
TCGGTGAGCTCGATGGTGTGCTCCTCGTCGAGATCGTCCCAGGGGTACGGGTCCATGCAGAGGGCGGCGTCGGTGACGCGCTCGACGAGGAGCCAGGTGGGGCCGACCGTGCCGTCGGGGAAGCGGGCGATGAGGCAGGCGAGCCAGGGGAGGCTCGTCTGGAAGGGGTAGGCGCGGGCGGTGCGGAGGCGGGCCGCGCGGTCGGCGCCGAAGTCGGTGGCGATGGCGGCGGCGCCGAAGAGGGCGCGCGCGACGGTGGCGACGGCGTCGAGGGTGGTGGCGCCGGCGAGGCGGGCGGCGGTGGCGTCGACCAAGGCCTTGCCGAGTGCGTCGGCGTCGGCGTCGGGGCCTGCTTCGGCGAGGCGGGCGACGGCGCTGGCGATGGCGGCGTCGGCCGGGGTGTGGCCGGCGTCGGCGAGTGCGTAGACCCAGGTGGCGAAGGCGACCGGCAAGCTGCCGGTGAGGGGAGAAGCGTCGGACATGGGACCCTCCGGTGCAGCGGGCTAACCGTCCGGGCACACGGCGGGAGCGCGCATGTGGATCGACGCGGGGTTTGAGGGCGGGAACATCGTGGTGGATGGCGTGGAGGGGGATCGGGTGCGGCTGTCGCTGCGCCCGGACGCCGGCGGTGTGCACCGCCAGTGGTTCCACTTCCGGGTGCTGGGCGCGGCGGGGCGGCGCCTGGAGGTGTCGCTGCACGGGCTGCGGGGCACGTCGTTTCCCGAGGGGTGGGCGGCGTGTCGGCCGGTGGTGTCGGCGGACTTGCAGGCGTGGCGGCGGGTGGCTGCGGTGTGCGCGGGCGACGGGGACACGCTCTCCTTCGTGCTGGAGCCGGCGGGGGATCTGTTGGCGGTGGCGTACTTTGCGCCCTACGACAGCGCGGACCTCGCGCGGCTGCTCGCCTTCGCGGCGGCGCACGGTGCGTCGGTGCGGAGCCTGGGGCGGACGCCCGATGGTCGGGCGCTGCCGGTGATCGCGGTCGGCCCGGCGGACGGCCGTCCGGTGGTGTGGGTGACGGCCCGGCAGCATCCGGGGGAGACGATGGCGTCCCATTGGGTCGAGGGCTTCGTGCGGCGTTGGCTGGATCGGGCGGACCCGCTGGCCCGCGTGGCGGCGGGGCAGGTGGCCTTGCGGGTCGTGCCGCTGGCCAACCCGGACGGCGCGGCGCGGGGCCACATCCGCACCAACGCGCTCGGGACGGATCTCAACCGCGCCTGGGCGGCGGCGGACGCGGCGGCGGCGCCGGAGGTGGCGGCGATCCGCGCGGCGATGGACGAGACCGGCGTTTCGCTGGCGATCGACGTCCACGGCGACGAGGTGTTGCCGTGGGTGTTCTTCGCGCCGGCCGAGGCGCTGCCGGGGCGGCGGGCGCCGCGCTTGGGCCTGCAGGCGTCGTTCACGGCGGCCTGCGTGGCGCACGGGCCGTCCGTGCAGACCGTGAACGGCTACCGCCTCTACGATGGCGACGGCACGCCCAACCCGTCCATGGGGAGCAACGCGCTGGCGGCGCGCTACGGCTGCGCGGCGCTCACGCTCGAGATGCCCTTCCAAGACGACGCGCAGGATCCCTGCCCGCGGGAGGGGTGGTCGCCGGCCCGTTGCGCACGGCTGGGCGCCGCCATGGTGGGCGCGGTGGCCGCGGTGGTGGGGGAGCTTGGCGCGCCGGGCCAGGCCGAGGGCCGCTGATCGCCGTGTCGCCGCGCGTGCTGCTGCTGGACAACCGGGACTCCTTCACGTGGAACCTCGTGCATGCGCTGCGGGCGGCCGGGGCGGTGGTGGAGGTGCGGCGCCCGGGCGACGTGCTGGATCCCTTCGCGCCCGGCATCACGCATGTCGTGATCTCGCCGGGGCCTGGACACCCGGCCGACGCCACGGCCGCGCGGGGGCTCGTGGATCGCTGCCACGGGCGCCTGCCGCTGCTCGGGGTGTGTCTGGGCCACCAAGTGATCGCCCTCCAGCACGGCGGGCGGATCCTGCGGGCGCCGATCCCGGTGCACGGCAAGGCCAGCGCGATCCGCCACACCGGCGAGGAGATCCTCTCCGCGATGGAGCCGGGCTTTGCCGCGGGGCGCTACCACTCGCTCTGCGTGGATCCCAACCCGCTCCCGCGAGGGCTGCGGGCGATCGCTCACAGCGAGGATGGTGTGCTGCAGGCCGTTCTCTGTGACGACGCACCCACCTGGGGCGTCCAGTTCCACCCGGAGAGCGTGCTTACGCCCGGTGGGGAGCGCATTCTCGCGTGGTTCGTGCAGGAAGGCAGGACGCGCGGTGGGCGGCGCCCTTGACGCCTCGCGGGGTGGCGGACTATACCCAATGGGTCTGGCGGCGATGCGGCGCAGAGCGGCGCGCGCGGTCAGACAGCAGTCAGCCCGAAAGGGCTTGACAGCACGCCGGCGGGGTGGTTAAGCCCCAAAGGCTCGGACGGCGGCCCTCGGGTCGCGGTGTACACCAGCGGGTGCGCACCACCGGAGACGGTCGTTCGATACAGCGTGGGGCCTCGGTGGAGACACCGGGGTGAGGTTCAGCGGCGGAAACGTCGATGACGCCCGGTCTTTGAAAAACAGGTAGCAGCAGCGTGAAACAGTAAGATTGTGCAGCGACAAGCTGCCAGGAAATTCTTCAAGTGGAGAGTTTGATCCTGGCTCAGAGCGAACGCTAGCGGCAGGCTTAACACATGCAAGTCGAGCGCCCCGCAAGGGGAGCGGCGGACGGGTGAGTAACACGTAGGTACGTACCTTTTGGTGGGGGATATGCCGGGGAAACCCGGTGCAATACCGCATGTGCCCGCAAGGGTGAAAGCAGCAATGCGCCAGAAGATCGGCCTGCGGCCCATTAGCTAGTTGGCGGGGTAACGGCCCACCAAGGCAACGATGGGTAGCTGGTCTGAGAGGACGACCAGCCACACTGGGACTGAGACACGGCCCAGACTCCTACGGGAGGCAGCAGTGGGGAATATTGGACAATGGGGGCAACCCTGATCCAGCCATGCCGCGTGGGTGAGAAGGCCTTCGGGTTGTAAAGCCCTGTCGTAGGGGAAGAATACTGACGGTACCCTACAAGAAAGCACCGGCTAACTCCGTGCCAGCAGCCGCGGTAATACGGAGGGTGCAAGCGTTGCTCGGAATTACTGGGCGTAAAGCGCACGCAGGCGGTTTGGAAGGTCGGATGTGAAAGCCCTGGGCTCAACTCAGGAACTGCATCCGAAACCATCAGACTTGAGGGTGAGAGAGGGTGGTGGAATTCCAGGTGTAGAGTTGAAATTCGTTGATATCTGGAGGAACACCGGCGGCGAAGGCGGCCACCTGGCTCATTTCTGACGCTCATGTGCGAAAGCGTGGGGAGCAAACAGGATTAGATACCCTGGTAGTCCACGCCGTAAACGATGGATGCTAGCTGT
>JBEIVK010000276.1:0-5451 GCA_040373935.1 Alphaproteobacteria bacterium | reverse complement strand
GTGACGAACCTCGCCGCGGCGGCAGCGGGGAATCTCATCATCGGTGTGGTGCTCTCGTTCATCCAGGGGATCGGCAACATCGGCGCTGCGGTCCTTCTCGGCGGGACTTCCTACGCGCTCACGTTGGTGAGCGGTGGCATCTACCTAAAACTCCTGACCGCGTTGATCAATGACGGCGTCGATCCGACCCGGGTGACGGAGGATGAGCTTCGACGGCGCGCTGAGAAGGCAACGGCCGAAACGGATGTCAAGAGCTCCATGAAGGCTGCCAAAGACTCGTATCAGCCTGACTGACGCGCCGTGCTGGGCGGGGGATGCGGCGCGCCGGGCGGCGATCGGCGCATCCGGGTGGGCCTCACCCCTCCTCGGCCTCAACCCCCGCGGCGGCGAGCTGCGCGAGGTGGCTGCGCATGGGGCCTCCACCTGGGCCGGCGGGTGCGCGGCCCAGGCGGTGACTTCGTCCAGGACGCATACGGGCGCGGCGCTGCGGTCGGAGCGGGTGGGGTTGCCGGGGAAGCGCTGGTTGGTGAGGTTTGGGTCGTCGGCGAAGGGGCCGGTGGGCTGGACCGCGTAGCTGTGGCCGGGGCCGCTGCCCTGGGCGAGCTCGGCCCCCCAGGCGGCGGGCCGGCGGGCGCCGTCGTTGGAGGGGTGGCCGGGGACGACGGTGTCGCCGGGCGCCGGCTGGGTTTGGTGCCGTGGAGAAAGGGGCCGGCGTCGGGCGGCGGGGGCGTGGACATGCAGGGCCACGGGCCCGGGCACGGCGCCCGCGGCAGGCAGGGCGAGACCAGGGGCGTTGCGGGGGGCGGCGAGCCCCCCGCCCCAAGCCCTACTCGGCCGAAGGAGTGGCAGGGACGACGTTTTGCACGAAGAGCTCGGCGAGCTGCTCGGCCTCGACGACGTTGGGCGCGAGGGCCATGAGGTCTTGGGCGGTGGTGGTCTTTGGGAAGGCGATGACGTCGCGGATGTTGTCGGTGCCGGAGAGGAGCATGACGAGGCGGTCCAGGCCGAGGGCGAGGCCGCCGTGGGGCGGGGCGCCGTAGGCGAGGGCGTCCATGAGGAAGCCGAACTTGTTCTTGGCCTGCTCCATGGTGAGGCCGACGGCGCCGAAGACCTTCTCTTGGGTGTCGCCGTCGTGGATGCGGATGGAGCCGCCGCCGATCTCGTAGCCGTTGCAGACGATGTCGTAGGCGTCGGTGAGGATCTCGCCCTCGCGGCCGGTGCCGAGCAGGGCGACGTGCTCGTCGATGGGCTTGGTGAAGGGATGGTGGACGGCGACCCAGCGCCCGGAGGCTTCGTCGCGCTCGAAGCCGGGGAAGGCGGTGACCCAGCAGAAGGCGAAGGCGGCCGGGTCGTAGAGGCGCAGCTCTTTGCCGATGTGGCCGCGGAGGCGGCCGAGCCCGGTGTGAACGGCGTTGGCGGGGCCGGCGCCGACGAGCACGAGGCTGCCGGGGGCGGCGCCGGGGAGGGCGGCGAGCAGGGCGGTCTCGACCTTGGAGAGGGGGCCGGACCAGGCGCCGTCGGCGCCGACCTTGCCCCACAGGAGGCCGCCGAGGCGGTAGCGCTTGACGAAGGCCGTCCATTCGTCGAGGGTTTTCCGGGAGACGGACTCGGCGGCGCCGGGGATGACCATGGCCTTGGCGATGCCGCCGGCGGCGAGGGCGCCGGCGATGACGCCGAACTGCGTGGTGGACCAGTCGAGCGGGATGTGCTCGAGGCCGAAGCGGAGGTCCGGGTTGTCGACGCCGAAGCGGGCGATGGCGTCGGCGTAGCTGAGGACGGGGATCTCGCCGATGTCGTGGCCGCGGACGTCCTTCCAGAGGGTGCGCACGAGGCCGCCGACCAGCTCCATCACGAGCGGGGTGGTGGCGAAGGAGATCTCGAGGTCGATCTGGGTGAACTCGGGCTGGCGGTCGGCGCGCAGGTCTTCGTCGCGGAAGCACTTGGCGATCTGGAAGTAGCGGTCGAAGCCGGCGACCATGAGGAGCTGCTTGAAGATCTGCGGGGACTGCGGCAGGGCGTACCACTGGCCGGGGTGGACGCGGCTGGGCACGAGGTAGTCCCGCGCGCCCTCGGGGGTGCTGCGGTTGAGGATGGGGGTCTCGACCTCGGTGAAGCCGTGGGCGTCGAGGAAGGTGCGCGTGAGCAGGCAGACCTTGTGGCGCAGGAAGAGCTTGTCTTGGAGCTCGGGGCGGCGCAAGTCGAGGTAGCGGTGCTTGAGGCGGACCTCTTCGCTGGCCTCGACGGCGGCGCCGCCGATGGCGAAGGGCAGGGGGCGCGTGCGCGAGAGGACGGTGACCCGGCTGGGCAGGACCTCGATGGCGCCGGTGGGGAGGTTGGCGTTGGGCGCGTGCCGCAGCGCGACCTCGCCCTCGACCTCGACGACGTACTCGAGGCGCACCTGGCGGGCCGGCTCCCAGGCGGACTCGGGGGAGCGGTGGTCGAGCGTGATCTGGACCTGGCCCGAGCGATCCCGAAGGACGAGGAAGAGCACGCCGCCGGCGTCGCGCACGGAGTGGGCCCAGCCCTGGAGGGTGACGGTGCGGCCGGCGTCTTCGGCACGAAGGACGCCGCAGAGGTGGGTGCGACGGGACACGGACGGCATGGCGGGCCTCGGGGAGCGGAGCGCGGGCTTATCCGGGCGGCCTTGCCCCCACCACCGCCCGCGGCTACCGGGCGCCGGAGGGTACGGCGGGATGCGGATCTTCGTCACGGGCGGCAACGGGTTCATCGGCTCGCGGGTGGTGCGGCAGCTCTGCGCGGCGGGGCACGAGGTGCGGCTGCTGCTGCGGCCGGCGAGCAAGACCCACCGCATTGACGGGTTGCCGTGGGAGCGCGTGCCCGGGGACCTGGGAGACGCGGCGGCGCTGCGGGCGGGCATGGACGGCGTGGACGGCGTGGTGCACCTCGCGAGCGTGTCGTCCTGGGCGCAGATCCGGTCGCCGGCGATGCGGACGGTCGTGCTGGACGGCACGGCGGCGGTGCTGGCGGCGGCGCGGGCCGCGGGCGGGCCGCGCGTGGTCTACGTGAGCACGGTGGCGGCGGTGAACGGCACGCGGCGGCCGGAGTGGATGACGGAGGAGACGGCGTTCCAGCTGCCGCCGGAGCCCTTCGTGTACGCGACGGCGAAGCACGCGGCGGAGGAGATGTGCCGCGCGGCGGCGGCCGAAGGGCTGCCGGTGGTCATCGTGAACCCCTGCGAGGTGTACGGGCCGGAGGACGACGACTTCATCACGGCCTCGTACCTGCGCGATGCGCTGCGCGACTGGCCGGCGCTGGCGACGTCGGGCGGGACGGCCCTGGCGCATGTCGAGGACGTGGCGGCGGGCATCGTGGCGGCCTTGATGCGCGGGCGGTCGGGGGAGCGGTACATCCTCGGCGGGGAGAACCGCTCGGTGCGGCAGATCGTCGAGCTGGCCTTGGAGGCCGGCGGCCAGTCGGGCAAGCTCGTCGTTCAGCCGCCGCGCGCGCTGCTGGTGGGAGCGGTGGGGCTGCTGGCGCGGCTGCGCTTGCCGACGCCGGTGGACCCGGACCTGCTCGCCCACGCGGTGCTGTACTGGTACGTGGACTCGGCGAAGGCGCAGGCGGAGCTCGGCTACACGTTCCGCCCGGCGCGGGAGACGGTGCAGTCGGTGGTGGACTGGCTGATCGCGGCGGGCCACGTCCCGCGGCCGGCATGAGCGCGGCGGGGCAGGCCCGCGGGCGGTCGGCGGTGCTGGCGCTGGGCGCGGCGGCCGCGCTGGCGGGGGGCCTCGCGTTCTGGTTCGTCTGCGACGACGCCTACATCGCGTTTCGCTACGCGGCGGCGCGTCAGGCGGGCTGGGGCTACACCTGGAACCCACCGCCCTTCCCGATGGTGGAGGGCTACACCAGCTTTCTGTGGGTGGCGCTCCTGGACGCGGTCTGGGCGCTGACGGGCGTGCTGCCGCCGGTCGCCGCCCCGGCCCTCGGCCTGGCCTGTGGCGTGGGCACGGCGCTGCTCGCGGCGCGGCTGGTGGCCCCGGGGCCCGGCAGCGCGGCGTGGCTGGCCCTCGCGCTGGCCTTCCCGCTCACCAACCGCAGCGTGTTCGCGTGGTTCACGTCCGGCTTGGAGACGCCGCTGTTCGTGCTGCTGCTCGTGGCGTGGGCGGCGGCGGCGGTCGCGCGGCGGCCGGGGCGCGTGGCGTGGCTGGGCGCGGCCCTCGCGCTCACCCGGCCGGACGGGCTGCTGTTCTGGGCGCTGGGCCTCGGCTGGGCGGCGCTGCGGTCCGGCCTGGATCGCCGGGCGCCGTGGGGGCTGCTGGCGGCGGCGCCGGTGGGGGCGCACCTGCTCTGGCGCAACGCCACCTACGGCGCCTGGCTCCCCAACACCTTCCGCGCGAAGGTGGCGGAGCCGTGGCCGGAGGCGGGGCTCGCGCACCTCGCGCTCGTCGCGCTGGAGTACGCGCTGGTGGCGTGGGTGCCGGTGCTCGCGGCGGCGGCGTGGGCGGCGCGTGGGCGGCTGCGCGGCTGGCTGCGGGACGGCGGGCCGTGGCGCGGCGGTGAGCTGCTCGTGGCGGCGGGGGTCGGCGGGCAACTCGCGTACTACGTGCTGAAGGTGGGCGGGGACCACTTCGAGCACCGGGTCTTCGTGCCGCTGCTGTGGCTCGGGTGGCTGGGCGTGGTGGGCGCGGTGCGGGCGGCCGGCTGGGGGCTGCGGCGCGGGGGGGCGGCCCTCGCGGCGCTCGTCGTGCTGTCCTGGCCGATCCCCTGGGCGCACCACGCCCGCACGCGGGACGTGCACACGCGGGCGGAGAGCTGGGTGCTTGTGGAGCCGGTGGCCCCGCTGCTGCCGGCGGCGCTGGGCCCGTGGGCCGGGTCCTGGGACGCGCTTCAGGCGTGGCTGGTGCCACGGCAAATCGCCGTGCGCCACGCCGAGCACCGGGTCCTGGGCGCCTTGCAGGCCTTGCGCCACCCACCGCACGGGCTGGCCGGGCGGGGCCTGGTGGACGGCGGCGCGCTGGTGGTGGGCGCGGGCGCCGGGGGGAGCCTCCAGCCCGACCCGCGGGCGCCGGTGGGCGCGGCCCTCGCGGATCTGCCGGTGCACGCCGATGGAATGGCCGGCGCGGGCTGGTTCCTGTTCCCGCTGGTGGTCATCGACACGCTGGGACTGAACGACCCGGTGGTGGCGGCGGCCGGCTTCCGCGGCGCCGAGCGGGTGCACGCCCACGAGCTGCGGCCCCCGGCCGGCTACGCGGACTGTTTCGCGCCGAACGTCTATTCGGCGCTGCTGGTGCTGGAGCCGGGCGGGGTGCCGCGCGTCGCGCCGCTGACCCCCCGCTACGCCGACACGCTGGACACGCGGGCGCTGTGCCTGATCCGCGAGACGCTGGCGCGGCATTCGGGGCTGGCCGACTTTGCCTTCGCGATGCAGGGGCTGGGTTCGGGCGCGATCTCGCTGCACGGCACGCCGGCGCAGAAGGCCGCCTACCTGCC